>NZ_JBHWIJ010000330.1:0-3554 GCF_042732255.1 Kitasatospora sp. NPDC059803
GGCCGCGGCGGCTTCGGGCGGCGCGCCGCTCAGGGTCGGGCTCGTACTGCCGGGGGGCAGTGCCGAGCTCGGCCCGGCGCTCGCCGCCGCCGCACCCTTCGAGGTGGTCGGCGTCGAACTCGCCGTCCGGGACGCCGCCGAGGCGGTCGCCGCCCTGGACCGGCTGCTGCCGCCGAGCGTCCCGGCCGCCGTCGAGCTGCCGCGCGAACTCCTGCGCGGCGACGGCCTGGACGAGGTGCTGGACGTGCTCGTCGACAGCCCCTACCGGGCGAAGTTCCGCACCGGCGGGGTGGTGGCCGAGGCGTTCCCGGACGAGGAGGAGCTGGCCGCCTTCCTCACCGGCTGCGCACTGCGCGGACTGCCGTACAAGTGCACCGCCGGACTGCACAACGCCGTCCGGCACACCGACCCGGCCACCGGCTTCGAGCACCACGGTTTCCTCAACGTGCTGCTGGCCGCGCAGGAGACCGACCGGGCCGCAGCAGCGGCGATACTGGCGGAGCGCGACGGCTCGGTGCTGGCCAAGGCCGCCCATGCACTGACCGACCGTCAGGTTACGGTGATCCGGAACTCGTTCACCGCGTTCGGCACGTGCAGCATCGCCGAGCCCCTGGACGACCTGGCCGCGCTCGGCCTGCTGCCGTCCACGTCACTGCCCCAGGAGGACCGTTGAGCACCACCCCCCGCAGCTGGCTCGCCAGCGCCCAGGACTCGCCGTTCGGCGTGCACAACCTGCCGTACGGCGTGTTCACCGCCGCCGACCAGCCCGGCCGGCGCCGGATCGGCGTGCGCGTCGGGGACTTCGTGCTGGACGCCGCGGCGGCCGCCCGGGCCGCCGGGGCGCCGTCCGTGCTGCTGGCCGCGGACTCGCTCAACCCGCTGCTGGCGGCAGGGCGTTCGACCTGGACGCAGGTCCGGGCCGACCTCACCCGATGGCTGACGGACGAGTCCTACCGCGAGGCGCTGTCGCCTGCGCTGCTGCCGGCGGGCGAGGTCCAGCTGCACCTGCCGTTCGAGGTCGCCGACTACGTCGACTTCTACGCCTCCGAGCACCACGCCACCAACCTGGGCCGGATCTTCCGCCCGGGCTCGGAGCCGCTCACCCCCAACTGGAAGCACCTGCCCATCGGTTACCACGGGCGGGCCGGCACGGTGGTCGTCTCCGGCACCCCGGTGGTGCGGCCCCACGGGCAGCGCAAGGCGCCCGCCGACCCGGCGCCGTCGTTCGGGCCGACCCGGCGGCTGGACATCGAGGCGGAGGTCGGCTTCGTCGTCGGCACCCCGTCCGAGCTGGGCCGACCGGTCGTCCTGGACGACTTCCGCGAGCACGTGTTCGGCGTCTGCCTGGTCAACGACTGGTCCGCGCGCGACATCCAGGCCTGGGAGTACGTGCCGCTCGGCCCGTTCCTCGGCAAGTCCTTCACCACCTCCGTCTCCCCGTGGATCGTCCCGCTGGACGCCCTGCAGCACGCCCGGGTCGCGCCGCCCGAGCGCGACGTCGAGCCGCTGGCGTACCTGGACGACCGCGACGGCGAGCCGTGGGGACTGGACCTGGCGCTGGAAGTCCGGCTGAACGGGCACCTGGTGTCCCGGCCGCCGTTCGCCTCGATGTACTGGACGGCACAGCAGCAGCTCACCCACATGACGGTCAACGGTGCCTCGTTGCGCACCGGCGACCTGTTCGCCTCGGGCACCGTCAGCGGGCCGGAGCCGGAAACCCGCGGCGCGCTGATCGAGCTGACGTGGAACGGCGAGGAGCCGCTGAAGCTCCCGGACGGCACCACCCGGACGTTCCTGGAGGACGGCGACGAGGTCACCATCACCGCCACCGCGCCGGGGCCGGAGGGCGCCGTCATCGGGTTCGGCGAGGTGACGGGGCGGGTCCAGCCGTAGCGGGCCCGCAGCCGCCGGCCGACAACTGACGGCAAACAGATAACAGATAACAGCTGACAGATTTCAACATCTGTCAGCTGTTATCTGTTACCCCGCCCCCTCCCCGAACTCCCCCGTGCGCCGAACGCACCGCGCCTACAAGCCCGCTCCCCCGGTGGCGTCGATGACCCGGCCGGTGACCCAGCGGGCGCCGTCGGAGGCGAGGAAGGCGACGATGTCCGCGATGTCCTCCGGCTGCCCGACCCGGCCGAGGGCCGCGAGCGAGGCCGCATGGGCCTCCGCCTCCGCGTTGCCGCGCAGCCAGCCGGCGTTGACGTCGGTGTCGACGACACCCGGCGCGACCGAGTTGGCGGTGATCCCGCGCGGGCCGAGCTGCTTGGCGAGGTTGAGGGTGAAGGTGTCGAGCGCCCCCTTGGTCGCGCCGTAGGCGATGATCTCCGGCATGGCGAGGCGGGCCGCGCCACTGGAGACGTTGATGATCCGGCCGCCGTCGCGCAGCCGGTGCAGGCCGTGCTGGACGACGAAGAACGGCGCGCGGACGTTGACGGCGAAGACCTCGTCGAAGCCCTCCTCGGTGAGCGCGGCGAGGTCGGCACTGCGCCCGATCCCGGCGTTGTTCACGATGATGTCGACGCCGCCGTCGGGCGCGTACGCGCCGATCCCGGCATCGAACGCCTCCCACAGCGCGGCCGCGTCCCCGTGCCGGCCGAGTTCGGCGTGCAGCGCGAAGGCCCGGCCGCCGTCGGCGCGGATGCCCGCGACGACCTCGCCCGCCGCCTCCTGATCGCGGGCGTAGCCGACGGCGACGGTGGCGCCGTCGCGGCCGAGCCTGCGGGCGATCGCCCGGCCGATCCCCCTGCTACCCCCGGTGACCAGCGCGGTCTTGCCCTTGAGTGCCTGCGTGCCCATGACTGAGCCCCTTCCTGCTTCGCCCACCACATTTGTTGAGTGCTCACTCAAGAAAGAAGCTAACACACTTGTTGAGCGGGTGTTCTAAAATTCCGGCATGACCGAGAACCCGACGCGGCCCCGGCGCGGACGACCGCCGACCTTCGACCGGGACGAGGCGCTGACGGCGGCGACCCGGCTGTTCTGGGAGCGCGGCTACGAGGCCACCTCCGTCACCGACCTGACCACCGCCATGGGCATCCGGCCCGGCAGCCTCTACGCCGCGTTCGGCGACAAGCGCTCGCTCTTCGAGGAGGTCGTCCGCCACTACGGGCACTCCCCCGTCGGCGCGTTCGCGGGGGCCGCCCTGCGTGAGGAGACCAGCGCGTACGCGGCCTTCGCCCGGATCCTGCGGGAGGCGGCGGCCATCTACCCCGACCCCTCACACCCGGCCGGCTGCCTGGTGATCAGCGCCGCCACCAACGTCTCCCCGCAGGACGCCGAGGTCCAGGCCCACCTGCGCGACCTGCGCAACCGCAACCTCCACGTCTTCGAGGCCAGGCTGCGCACGGCCCAGGCGGACGGCGAACTCCCGCCCGACGCCGACCCGCACGCGCTGGCCGGCTACTTCGGCACGGTCATCCAGGGCATGTCGCAGCAGGCCCGGGACGGCGCCACCGCCGCCGACCTGGCCCGGACCGCCGAACTCGCCCTGCGCGCCTGGCCGTAGGGACCCGAACCGGGCCCAGCCGGCCGGTCGGCCGTGAGGACGG
>NZ_JBHWIJ010000330.1:3564-8895 GCF_042732255.1 Kitasatospora sp. NPDC059803
GCGCGGCGGGCGCCGGTCCCCCCCCCCGGGGGCCGGGGCGGGGGGGGGGGGGGGCGCGCGCGGGGGGGGGGGGGGGGGCGGCCCCCCCCCCCCCCCCCCCGCCCGGTCGGGTGATCACGGCTCCGCGCCGCCCCGGTACGGTGGACGACAGGAGTCGTCAAGACCGAGGAACGACCGAACGACCGAACGACGGGAACGGACCCGATGAACGCAGAGGTGGCGGAGGTCCAGGTCTCCCTGGACGGCGGGGCCGGGCGGATCGTGCTGAACCGACCGCGGGCGCTCAACTCGCTGACCCACGGCATGATCACCACCGTCCACACGACGCTGACCGAGTGGGCCACGGACGACCGGGTACGCACCGTCGTCCTGACCGGCGCCGGCGAGCGCGGCCTCTGCGCCGGGGCCGACCTCCGCGCACTGCACGACGACGCCAGGGCCGGCGGAGCCGGCACCCGGGCCTTCTTCCGCGACGAGTACCGGCTGAACGCGCTGATCGCCCACTACCCGAAGCCGTACGTCGCGGTGATGGACGGCATCACCATGGGCGGCGGCATCGGCCTGTCCGCCCACGGCGCGCTCCGGATCGTCACCGAACGTTCCACCGTCGCGATGCCCGAGACCCGGATCGGGCTGGTCCCGGACGTCGGCGGCAGTCGGCTGCTCGCGCTCGCCCCGGGCGAGTTGGGCACCCACCTCGGACTCACCTCGGCCTCGATGGGCCCCGGTGACGCGCTGCTGTGCGGGTTCGCCGACCACTTCGTCCCCTCGACACGGATCTCGGCGCTGCTCGACGCCCTGGCCGAGAGCCCCGACCCCGCCGCCGCCGTCGCCTCGCACGCCGAGCCCGCGCCGGGGTCCGCGCTCGCGGAGCAGCGCGGCTGGATCGACGCCTGCTACGCGGCCGACACCGTCGAGGAGATCGTCGAACGACTGCTGAACTCCGGCGTGGCGGAGGCGAAGGAGGCCGCGGAGCTGGTCCTCGGCAACTCCCCCACGGCCGTCACGGTGACCCTCGCCGCACTGCGCCGGGCCCGCACGCTCCCCTCCCTGGAGGCCGTGCTCGACCAGGAGTACCGCGTCTCCTGCGCCGCACTGAGCGGGCCTGACCTGGTCGAGGGCATCCGCGCCCAGGTGATCGACAAGGACCGCACCCCGCGCTGGTCCCCGGCCGCGCTCGCCGAGGTCGGGGAGGCGGCGGTCGCCCGCTTCCTCGCCCCGCGCGTGGGCGACGAGTTGGGCCTGGCCTGACCGGGCTGCGCTGCGGCCCCGCATCACCACGCGCCATGAACTACGCGCCATGAACCACGAGTGATGAACCACGCGCCATGAACCACGATCAAGGAGCCCGCATGACCCGCCCGATCCCGCTGCCGCCCGCCGGGGACGCCGACCCGCTGTCCCGGGTGCCGCTCGGCGAGCAGGTGCGCGGACTGCTGCTGGAGGGCCTGCTGAACGGGCGCTGGCAGCCCGGCGACCGGATCGTGGAACGGCGCCTGGCCGCCGAGTTGAACGTCAGCCAGGCGCCGGTGCGCGAGGCGCTGCGCTCACTGCAGTCGCTCGGGCTGCTCGACGCCGAGCCCAACCGGGGCGTGCGGGTGCGCGAGATCAGCCCGGCCGAACTGCGCGAGGTCTACCAGGTGCGGGCCGCCCTGGAGCGGCTGGCCGCCGAGGCGGCGGTCGTCCGGCTGGCCGGGGACACCGCCGCCCTGGAGCGGCACGCGGAACGGATGGCGGCGGCGGCCGGGGCGGGTGACGCGCTCGGGCAGGCCCGGCACGGCGTGGCCTTCCACCGCGAGATCGTGGCCGCCGCCGGCAACGGGGCACTGCTGCGAACCTGGGAGGGGCTGGGCGTGGAGGTGTGGACGGTGCTGTCGCTGCACCGGGTCCGCCCGGAGCTGCACGAGAACGCGGCCGACCACGCTCCGCTGATCGACGCCTTCCGGCGGCGGGATCCGGAGGTCGGGCGGCTGTTGGCGGAACACGTCCTGGAGTACGCCGACCGCTCCGCCTGAGCGGATCCGGGCGGGGTCCCGGTGCGACATTATGGTTCGCACAAAGATGATCGATCATCGCTCACATTACCCTCCAGTAGCGGTTGACGCGCCGCCGGACCACTCCCTACCGTCCATAGAGACCTTCCATGGAGAGAAATGCTATTCCGCATCCCGGAATCGGCACTCTGAAGCACCGGCAAAGGGGAACCATCCGTGTCCCAGCTCGACCAGCTTCCCGACCACGACCCCGAAGAGGTCGCGGAGTGGCGCGCCTCCCTGGACGCCGCCCGCGACTTCGGCGGAGCGCACCGCGCCGCCCACCTGCTGCGCCGCCTCGTCGAACACGCCGAACTGCGCCGGCTCGACGTCCCACCGCTCCTGGACACCCCGTACGTCAACACCATCCCGACCGACACCGAGCCCGAGTTCCCCGGCGACGAGGCGATGGAGCGGCGGATCACCGCCTGGAACCGCTGGAACGCCGCCGCCATGGTGACCAGGGGCAACCACCGCGGCGGCCTCGGCGGGCACATGGCCACGTACGCGTCCGCCGCCTGGCTGTACGAGGTCGGCTTCCAGCACTTCTTCCGCGGCAAGGAGGCCGACGGCTCCGGCGACCAGCTGTACGTCCAGGGCCACGCCGCGCCCGGCGTCTACGCCCGCGCCTTCCTCGAAGGGCGCATCGGCGAGGCCCAGTTGGACCGCTTCCGGCAGGAGGCCGGCGGCGACGGCCTGCCCTCGTACCCGCACCCGCGCCGACTGCCGTGGTTCTGGGAGTTCCCGACCGTGTCCATGGGCCTCGGACCGCTGTCGGCCATCCACCAGGCCCGGTTCAACCGGTACTTGACCGCGCGCGGCATCAAGGACACCTCCGGCTCGCACGTCTGGGCGTTCCTCGGCGACGGGGAGATGGACGAGCCGGAGTCGACCGCCGCGCTCGCCCTCGCCTCCCGCGAGGGGCTGGACAACCTCACCTTCGTGGTCAACTGCAACCTCCAGCGCCTGGACGGACCGGTGCGCGGCAACGGCAAGATCGTCCAGGAGCTTGAGCGCCAGTTCCGCGCCGCCGGCTGGAACGTCGTCAAGTCGCTGTGGGGCGAAGCCTGGGACGACCTCCTGGCCCGCGACACCACGGGCGCGCTGGTGCGCCGGCTCGGCGCGGTGCCGGACGGACAGTTCCAGACCTACGCCGCCTCCGACGCCCGCTACGTCCGCGAGCACCTGTTCCAGGCCGCGCCCGAACTCCGGGCGATCGCCGAAACCGTTGACGACCAGCGGCTGTTGGAGATCGTCGCGACCTCCCGGGCCGGACACGAACCGCGCAAGGTGTACGCCGCCTACCGGGCGGCGCTGGAGCATCGGGGCGCCCCCACGGTGGTTCTGGTGCAGACGGTCAAGGGCTGGACGCTCGGCCCCGGCTTCGAGGCCCGCAACGCCAACCACCAGATGAAGAAGCTCTCCGGGGCGGAGTTCCGGGCGATGCGCGACCTGCTCGAACTCCCCATTCCCGACAGTGCCCTGACCGGCGAGCTGGTCCCGTACGCGCACCCGGGCCCGGACTCCCCGGAGGCCCGCTACCTCCGGGAACGGCGCGCCGCGCTGGGCGGCCCCGCGCCCGCCCGCCGGGTGCGCTTCACCCCGCTGCCCGAGCTGCCCGCGAAACCCTTCGAGACGCTGCTCAAGGGCTCCGGCACGCAGGAGATCGCGACCACCATGGCGTTCGTCCGGCTGGTCAAGGACCTGATGCGGGACAAGGCCACCGGCCACCGCTGGGTCCCGATCGTCCCGGACGAAGCACGCACCTTCGGCATGGAGTCGCTCTTCCCGAGCGCCGGCATCTACTCGCCGCTGGGGCAGACCTACGACCCGGTCGACCGCGACCAGCTGCTCCACTACAAGGAGTCGGCAACCGGCCAGATCCTCAACGAGGGCATCACGGAGGCCGGTTCGATGGCCTCGCTGACCGCCGCCGCGACCGCGTACGCCACCCACGGCGAGCCGGTGATCCCGTTCTACATCTTCTACTCGATGTTCGGCTGGCAGCGCACCGCCGACCAGATGTGGGCCCTGGCCGACCAGTTGGGCCGAGGCTTCCTGATCGGCGCCACCGCCGGACGCACCACGATGACCGGCGAGGGCCTGCAACACGCCGACGGCCACTCGCAGTTGATCGCCTCCACCAACCCGGCGGCACTGTCCTACGACCCCGCCTTCGGGTACGAGGTCGCGGTGATCGTCCGCGAGGGCCTGCGCCGGATGTACGGCAGCAGCCCCCAACACCCGCACGGCGAGGACGTGTTCTACTACCTGACCGTCTACAACGAGGCGCTGCCACAGCCGCCGCTGCCGACCGGCACGGATGTCACCGACGTTACTGCCGTCGCTGACGTCACCGACGGCATCCTGCGCGGGCTGTACCGCTACCGCCAGGCGGAGCCCTCGCTGGGCGGCGACGCGCCGCGGCTCCAGCTGCTCGCCTCGGGCACCGCCGTGCGCTGGGCACTCGCCGCCCAGCAACTGCTCGGCGAGGACTGGGGCGTGGCGGCGGACGTCTGGTCGGCACCCTCCTGGACGGAGCTGCGCCGGGAGGCGCTGGACTGCGACGCGGCCAACCTGGCACAGGCGGCGGCCGGTACGGGCGCGGCGGCGCGCGTCCCCTACGTGACGCGGGCACTGGCAGGGGCGCCCGGGCCGGTGCTGGCGGTCAGCGACTGGATGCGCGCGGTACCGGACCAGATCCGCCCGTGGGTGGAGCAGGACTGGACGTCGCTGGGCACGGACGGCTTCGGCCTCTCCGACAGCCGGGACGCGGCGCGGCGGCACTTCGGCGTGGACGCCCAGTCGGTCGCGGTGGCGGCGCTGGCCGCGCTGGCGCGCCGGGGCGAGGTCAAGGCGGAGACCGTCCGGCAGGCGGCCGAGCGCTACGGGGTCCGCTTCTGACCCCTGACGCCCCGCGTCCGGAGCCCCGTGTCCGGAGCCCTGGGCCCCGGCTCCGCAGCGGGGAGCCGGGCCCGTGACGACCATCTCGCATACCAAGACTGGCGCGAGGCGGGGCGCGTCGTAGATCGTTGGATGGTCAGGGCGCGCCCGCGCGGCGCCGAGCAGCGGAATGGGAGTCAACGGCGATGACCGAGACCGAGACCTACGAGACGATCCTGGTCGAGCGCAAGGGCCGGGTGGGGCTGATCACGCTCAACCGGCCGAAGGCGCTCAACGCGCTGAACACCCAGCTGATGAACGAGGTGGTCGCGGGGCGCGCCCGCCACCTACCCGGGACGCCGGACAGGGGGAGTGTTTTTTACCCGGAGGGGCAAGCGTTTGAGCGCGGGCCCGC
>NZ_JBHWIJ010000331.1:0-8837 GCF_042732255.1 Kitasatospora sp. NPDC059803
CCCCCCCCCCCCCCGCGCCCGCGCGGGGGGGGCGCGCGCCGCGTCGGGGGCCCCGGCGGCGGCCCACGCGGGGGGGCCCCGGCGCGCGCCCCGCGGGGCCGCCCCCCCCCGCGACCGGGTCGGAGTCGATGCCGGTGACGTAGTGGCCGGCCCGGGCCAGGCGCAGCGCCTGGGTGCCCTGGCCGCAGCCGATGTCGAGGACGCGCTGCGCGGTGCGGCCGGCCAGTTGCTCGGCGAGCTGCCGGGAGACCAGCTCCTGGCGGACGAAGTTGCGCAGTCCGCCGAGCCGGTCCAGCCAGGCGCCGGTACCGCCGGCGAAGGAGCCGCTGCGCGAGGGCAGCCGGCGCTCCTGGCCGATCCGGTCGTGGCCGCCGTCCCCCTGCCCCGGCAACGCGTACAGGCCGGGCCCCTCCCAGGAAGGCGGGGCCCAGCCGGAGTCCACCGGTTCGGCGGTCAGGGCTTCTCCCCGCGCCGCACCTGCGGCTTGGGCAGTCGCAGCCGGCGCATCTGCAGGATGCGCATCAGGCCGTAGGCGACCGCGCCGCGGGTGTTCTGGCCGGCGAAGCGCTCGGCGAACTGCTTGCGCAGACCGAAGCCGAGGCGGACGAAGTCCAGGATCACCAGCACGAAGAACAGCAGGAACAGCAGCGTGGACAGCAGCTGGATGGCGGGCACCTTGACGATGCTCAGCACCAGGATGACCACGGCGGCGGGCAGGAAGAACTCGGCGAGCGACCAGCGGGCGTCCACGTAGTCGCGGGCGAACTTGCGCACCGGGCCCTTGTCGCGGGCCGGCAGGTGGCGCTCGTCGCCCTCCATCAGCGCGGTGCGCTGCTTCTCTCGCTCGGAGCGCATCCGCTCGCGGGCCTGGCGGGCGGCCTCCTTGCGGTCCTTGGGCACCGTCACCCGGGTACGCCGGTTGGCCTCGGCCTCGCTGCGCTTGGGCGTTGGCCGGCCCTTCTTGGCCTGGGGGTGGCGGGTCTCGTCCGGCTTCTCCAGCACGGTGGCGGAGGCGGCTGCATCATCTGAACGGCGTCGGAACACACCACCAGCGTACGGGGTGCCGGGCGGCTTCTCGGGGTCCCCTCGGACCCAAACGCGTATCGATCCGCGAGGTCGGCCGCCCGCCGGGGTTTCCCGGCCCCTTCCCGTAGGGGATCAATCGGATGGACTATGGAGGGGATGAGAGGCGGATCCACCCGGGGGAGGAGGAACTCCGCTGGTCGCTGTAGCAGTCTTGTAGCAGGCAGGTGCACTGCGGCGACGGGCTCGCTGCACATACACTCGTCGTGTCTGGTATCGAGATAGAGACCGCAGGCCGGAGAAGGGGGCACCCGAGGCCCATGAGCGACGGAATCATGAAGCGTATGGGGTTGATCTTCCGCTCCAAGGCGAACAAGGCCTTGGATCGGGCGGAGGATCCCCGAGAGACGCTCGACTACTCCTACCAGAAGCAGCTCGAACTGCTGCAGAAGGTACGGCGTGGCGTCGCGGACGTCGCGACCTCGCGCAAGCGCCTGGAACTCCAGCTGACCCAGCTCCAGCAGCAGTCGGCGAAGTACGAGGACCAGGGCCGCAAGGCGCTGTCCCTGGGCCGTGAGGACCTCGCGCGCGAGGCGCTGACCCGCCGGGCCAACATGCAGTCCCAGATCACCGACCTGGAGACGCAGTACCAGGCCCTCCAGGGCGAGGAGGAGAAGCTCACGCTCGCCTCCCAGCGGCTGCAGGCCAAGGTGGACGCCTTCCGCACCAAGAAGGAGACCATCAAGGCCACGTACACCGCTGCTCAGGCGCAGACCCGCATCGCCGAGTCCTTCTCCGGGATCTCGGAGGAGATGGGCGACGTCGGCCTGGCCATTCAGCGGGCCGAGGACAAGACGGCCCAGATGCAGGCCCGGGCCGGTGCGATCGACGAGCTGCTGGCGTCCGGTGCGCTCGATGACGCGAGCGGTCTCGGCCGCAAGGACGACATCGAGGCCGAGCTGGAGCGAGTGGCCGGCGGCACCGACGTCGAGCTGGAGCTGGCCCGGATGAAGGCCGAGCTGGGGGGCCCGTCCTCCGGTCCGGCCGCGATCGAGCAGGGCAAGCCGCAGCAGCCGCAGGCCCACCCCCAGCAGGACACCCCGCGCATCAACTACAACAAGTGATCTGAGCTCCATCCCACGAACCAGGGAGACGCACGGCATGATCATGAGGGTCATGGGTGAGGGGCAGTACGAGGTGGGCGATGACCACCTGAACCTGCTCAACGAGCTCGACTCCGAGCTCGTCACCGCAGTGGAGTCGGGGGACGAGGAGCACTTCCGTCGCGCCTACGGCAAGCTGCTGGACGCGGTGAAGCAGTTCGGCACCCCGGTGCCGCTGGATTCACTGGCGCCGTCCGAGCTGATCCTGCCGAGCGCCGAGGCGACGATCGACGAGGTCCGCGAGCTGTTGATGGCCGACGGCGAGGGTGTGATCCCGGGCTACCCCGAGTAGCCGCCGCGGCCGGTGCCAGACGAAAGGGCGGGTCCCCTCCGGTGGGAGGGGACCCGCCCTTCGTCGTGTCGTCGTGTTCCGGCGGCCGGGTCGGGCCGGGCCGGCTACGGCAGGGCCAGCATCCGGTCCAGCGCCGCCTTGGCGTACTTCTCGGTCTCCGGGTCGACGGTGATCACGTTCGGCACCCGGCCCTCGACCAGCGACTCCAGCGCCCAGACGAGGTGCGGCAGGTCGATCCGGTTCATGGTGGAGCAGAAGCAGACCGTCCGGTCCAGGAAGACGATCTCCTTGTCCGGGTGGGCCTTGGCCAGGCGGCGGACCAGGTTCAGCTCGGTGCCGATGGCCCACTTGGAGCCGGGCTCGGCGGCGTCCAGCGCCTTGATGATGTACTCGGTCGAGCCCACCATGTCGGCGGCCGAGACGACCTCGTGCTTGCACTCGGGGTGCACCAGCACGGTGACGCCGGGGATCCGCGCGCGCACGTCGTTCACCGAGTCCACGCTGAACCGGCCGTGCACCGAGCAGTGGCCGCGCCACAGGATCATCTTGGCGTCCCGCAGCTGCTCGGCGGTCAGGCCGCCGTTCGGCTTGTGCGGGTTGTACAGGACGCAGTCGTCCAGCGAGAGGCCCAGATCGCGCACCGCGGTGTTGCGGCCGAGGTGCTGGTCGGGCAGGAACAGCACCTTCTGGCCCTGCTCGAAGGCCCACTCCAGGGCGCGCTCGGCGTTGGAGGAGGTGCAGATGGTGCCGCCGTGCCTGCCGGTGAAGGCCTTGATGTCGGCGGAGGAGTTCATGTACGAGACCGGGACGGTGACGTCGGCTATGCCGGCGTCGGTCAGCACGTCCCAGCACTCGGCGACCTGCTCGGCGGTGGCCATGTCGGCCATCGAACAGCCGGCCGCGAGGTCCGGGAGGACGACCTGCTGGGCGTCGCCGGTCAGGATGTCGGCGGACTCGGCCATGAAGTGCACGCCGCAGAAGACGATGTACTCGGCCTCCGGGCGGGCCGCGGCGTCGCGCGCGAGCTTGAAGGAGTCGCCGGTGACGTCGGCGAACTCGATCACCTCGTCGCGCTGGTAGTGGTGTCCGAGGATGAAGACCCGGTCACCGAGCGCGGCCTTGGCGGCGCGGGCGCGCTCGACGAGGTTCGGGTCGGAGGCCGGGGGGAGGTCGCCGGGGCACTCGACGCCGCGCTCGCTGTTCGGGTCGGCCTCGCGGCCGAGCAGCAGCAGAGCGAGCGGCGTCGGAGTGGGGTCGACGCCGTGGGTCTCGGTGATGGTGGTGGTCACGGGCGGGTGCCCTTCTGTGCGGCCGATCAAGCCTGAAGCCTTTTCGTCTATCTGACGCTATCTATGATAACCGGTTAGCGTCAGAGTGACGATGGCCATCCTGTCGATGTGACGAGAACCGCTCGCCGAATCGGACCCCCGGCGGAGCCGGATGACCGTTTTGGGGTGGTCCTCGCGTGGCCGAATCGATATCCGGCCGGGCCCGGGTATGGCTGAGGCCATGAAGGCAATCGCGATCAACCGCTACGGCGGCCCCGAAGTCGTCGAGTACACCGACCTGCCCGACCCCAAGGTCGGCCCGGACTCGGTCCTGGTGCAGATGCGGGCGGCCGGGGTGAACCCGGTGGACTGGAAGATCCGGGACGGCGCCCTGGACGGCCTGCTGGACGCGCACTTCCCGCTCGTCATGGGCTGGGACCTGGCCGGCGTGGTCCGCGCCGTCGGCGGCGGCGTCACCGAGTTCGCGCCCGGCGACGAGGTCTACGGCTACGTCCGCAAGGACACCGTCGAACACGGCACCTACGCCGAACTCGTCTCCGCCCCGGTCCGCACCCTCGCCCGCAAGCCGGCCGCACTGGACTGGGCCCAGGCCGGCGGCCTGCCGCTGGCCGGGCTCACCGCACTGCAGAGCCTCAAGGCGCTGCGGCTGCGGGCGGGGGAGACCCTGCTGGTGCACGCCGCGGCCGGCGGGGTCGGGCACCTGGCCGTGCAGATCGCCCGGGCCCTCGGCGCCCGGGTGATCGGCACCGCGGGCGAGCGCAACCACGACTACCTGCGCGGCCTCGGCGCCGAGCCGGTGCTCTACGGCGAGGGCCTGGCCGACCGGGTCCGGGCGCTCGCCCCGGGCGGGGTCGACGCTGCCCTCGACCTGGTCGGCCACGGCGCCGTCCCGCTCTCGGCGAGCCTGGTGGCGGATCAGAGCCGGATCGCCTCGATCACCGACTTCGGGGTGAAGGCCCTCGGCGGCCACTACGTCTGGGTCCGTCCGGACGCCGCGGACCTCGCCGAACTGGCCGCGCTGGCCGACGACGGCCGGCTGACCGTCACCGTCGCCTCCACCTTCCCGCTCGCCCAGGCGGCCTCCGCCCAGGCGCTCAGCGCCGAGGGCCGCACCCGGGGCAAGATCGTCCTGCTGGCCGACTGACGGCGGACCGGCTGCCGACCGGCGGCGGACCACCGGCCGTCATCTGCGAGCGGTGAACTTGCTCCTGACATCCGCCAGAATGGTTGGCGAACCGTTTCGGCAGCCGCCCCTACCGCCCTCCGTCCGAGGGCCGCCGCCCGAGGCCGCAACCGACCCGTACGACCCGTGGAGCCCCGCACCGATGACCAGCAGCCGAGCGCACGAGGTGGTCGGGGCCGACCTGGACGAGACCGACCGGCTCCTGCTCGCCCGGCTCGGCCGCGACGGCCGCGCCTCGTACGCCGAGATCGGCCTCCAGGTCAACCTCTCGGCCACCGCCGTGCGCCGCCGGATCGACCGGCTGCGGGCGCGCGGCGTGGTGCGGGGCTTCACCGTGGTGCTCGACCCGTCGGTGCTCGGCTGGCAGACCGAGGCCTTCGTCGAGGTCTACTGCCGCGAGCGGACCGCCCCCGAGGAGATCCTCGCCAGCCTGCGCCAGTTCCCCGAGGTGATCGCCGCCTGGACGGTCACCGGCGACCCGGACGCCCTGGTCCACCTGCGCGCCGCCGACATGCGCCACCTGGAGGCCGTCATCGAGCGCATCCGCCGCGAGCCCGGCGTCCAGCGCAGCCGCTCCTCGGTCGTCCTCTCCCAGCTCATCGGTTGAGGCTCTCCCCGTCCGGCCCCCTCCGGCCGGTGCGCAGGAATCCTGCGCGGACCGGCCCGAAGACGCCCGAAAGCTGCCTGACCAGCCGGGTTCCGACGCGCGGCGAACCCCTCCCGCTGCCTACGCTGATCACGTCCGGTCCACGCGGTGAACCGCCCCGCCGACCGGGCATCCCCCGACACCCCACAGCCGAGAGGGACAGCCGTGTCCGCAGCCCCCGACCGCATGCACCGGCCCGACAACGAACTGGTCGACCTGGTTTTCGACTACATGCGGGACCGGCTGCAGTACGACCCCGTCCCGCTCGACCACCCCGGTGACGGCGAGCACCTGCGCGCCCAGCTGGCCGGTCTGCTGAACGCGGACGGCAACGCCCCCGCCGACGTGCTCAAGCTCTACGACCACGAGCTGTCCCGCGCGGTGATCTCCGCCGACAGCCCGCGCTACCTGTCGTTCATCCCGTGCGCCCCGACCAAGGCCGCGCTGCTCTTCGACATGGTGGTCTCCTGCGCGTCCCTGCAAGGCATCTCCTGGCTGGAGGCGGCCGGCGCGATCGCCGCCGAGAACCAGGTGCTGCGCCTGATCGCCGACCGTGCCGGCCTGCCCGCCTCGGCCGGCGGCACCTTCGTCTCCGGCGGCTCCGCGGGCAACCTCTCCGCCCTCGTCGTCGCCCGCGACACCGCCCGCCGCAAGCTGGGCGTCGGGCCGGAGGCGCGGCTGCGGATCGCCGTCGCCGACCAGGTCCACTCCTCGGTCAAGAACACCTTCAACATCATCGGCGTCGAGGCCTTCAAGGTCCCCACCGTGAACCGCCGGTTCACCGGCGAGGCGCTGCGCGCCGCGCTGGCCGCCGACCCGAACCCGGAGACCGTCATCGCGGTCGTGGGCACGGCCGGGACGACCAACGAGGGCATCGTCGACGACCTCAAGGGCCTGGCCGAGGTCGCCCGCGAGCGGGACCTGTGGTTCCACGTCGACGGCGCCTACGGCGGCGCGGGCCTGTTCGCCCCCTCGGTGCGCGAGCGCTACAACGGCATCGAGCACGCCGACTCCTTCGTCGTCGACCCGCACAAGTGGCTGTTCGCCCCCTTCGACTGCGCCGCGCTGATCTACCGCAACCCGCAGCTCGCCCGGGCCGTGCACACCCAGGACGCCTCCTACCTCGACGTCCTGCACACCGAGGGCGACGAGTGGAACCCCACCGACTACGCCTACCACCTCACCCGGCGCGCCCGCGGCCTGCCGCTGTGGTTCTCCCTCGCCGTCCACGGCACCCAGGCCTACACCGACGCCATCGAGGCCGGCCTCACGCTCGCCCGGGACACCGCCCAGCTCATCCGCGACACCGACCACCTGGAGCTGCTGTTCGACCCGCAGCTCTCGGCCGTCTGCTTCAAGCGCAAGGGCTGGACCAACGAGGACTACTACCGCTGGTCGCAGCAGCTGCTCGCGGACCAGATCGGCTTCGTCACCCCCACCGGCTGGGACGGCGAGACGGTCGCCCGCTTCGCCTTCCTGCACCCGGGCACGACGATGGACATGGTCCGGGAGATCCTGGACACCATGGCCTGATCGGCCCCCGGTGACCCGTGGCCCCCGTCGGAGCAGGCAGCCGGCGGGGGCCACGTCGTCCCGTCGTCTCGTCGTCCGATCGTCCCGTCGTTCACAGGAAGGCGCCGCTCGGCAGGTACGGCGCCGGCGGCCGCATCCCGCGCAGCCCGACGAAGCCCCGGCTCTGCGGGGTCAGCCCCACCTCCAGGCCGACGTCCAGCGCCCACTCCTGCTCGGCGGTCAGGAACTCCACCCGCGCCTCGACCCCGTCCGGCACCCGGGCCAGCGCCTCGCGCAGCAGCCGGGCGGCGATCCGCTTGGTGGTGGCCGCCAGCAGCTTCACCTCGCCGCCGTCCCGGTAGCAGTAGCCGCTGCCGGCCAGCGCGTCGGCGATCAGCAGTTCCTCGAAGTGGCCCAGCATCAGCTCGTGGTCCGGGCCGTGCGCGGACCCGCGCAGCCGCCGGTCCACCGAGTCCAGCAGGTGCCGGTGGACGGCGCCGCCCCGGTGCACCGGGATGTCCCCCGGGTCGAGCAGCCCGGCCCGGTCCACCCGCCCGGTCAGCCGCATCGCCGGGTGCAGGGTGAACCCGGCCAGCCGGTAGCGGCGGACCGCCGCCGGGGACGCCGACGCGCAGACCATCCCGCGCAGGCAGCCCCGCGAGTGCGCCGCCGCCCGTTCCAGCAGCAGCCGCCCGACACCCTTGCCCTGCGCCTGCGGCCGGACCGCGAACAGGGACGGCGCCCACAGGCCCTCCCGGCGCATCGACAGCACCGCGCCGACCGGCTCCCCGCCGCTCTCCGCCAGCCAGCAGCCCGCCGGATCGGTGCGCGCCAGATGTCTCGTCCGGGCCAGCTGCAGCGGGGTCGGCACGGCCGCCGGACCGGGCAGGGCCGGATCGGCGAACGCGGCGAGGGAGAGCTCCTGGACGGCCTCCGCGTCGGCGGCGGTGTCCCTGACCTGGCGCAGGATCATGGCCACCATCCTGGCGTCCGCCGGCCCGGCTCGGGGCCGGTTCCCCGGATTCCGCGGCTCGGGCGGTGACCCGCCCTCCCGGGTTGTGCGAGCATGGGGAGCGTAGGGGACACGGGTGGCACACCCGGCCCACGGAAATTCCGCCACCAGCAAGCCGACGAAGACAATCGCCGTTCGGGAAATGAATCCGGACGGCCGTTGGTTGGCACTGGGGGCAAACCGTCGTCAAAGACCGGGAGAAAGCAGATGACCGTCCAGGACGAGACCACCGTCGAGAGTGGCATCCTCCTTACCGATGCCGCCGCGGCCAAGGTCAAGGGCCTGCTGGAGCAGGAGGGCCGCGACGACCTCGCACTTCGCGTCGCCGTCCAGCCCGGTGGCTGCTCCGGCCTGCGTTACCAGCTGTTCTTCGACGAGCGCTCGCTCGACGGCGACGTGCTCAAGGACTTCGACGGTGTCAAGGTCGTCACCGACCGGATGAGCGCCCCGTACCTGGGCGGCGCCACCGTCGACTTCGTCGACACCATCGAGAAGCAGGGCTTCACGATCGACAACCCGAACGCCACCGGCTCCTGCGCCTGCGGCGACTCGTTCAGCTAGGCCTAAGCAGCACCGCTCGACGCTCGTTCGAGCCGCGGTACGGAGGCGGCCCCGGGGATCACTTGGGTTCTAGGAGTCGTTGCAACACCCCAGTTCAAGGGGTGCGATGGACTTCGAGATCCGCAGGGTCCGGGCGAACCACACCACGAGGCCTCT
>NZ_JBHWIJ010000332.1:0-3814 GCF_042732255.1 Kitasatospora sp. NPDC059803
GGCGGACTGTGCCCGCCGCCGGGCCGCCGTGTAGTCTCCCCGCTGAGAGGTGTCGGGAGGTGACCGTGACGCAGTACGCCGGGGGTGGGCACGTCCCGCCGCGTCCCGCCGCTCCGCCGGGGCCGCAGCCGTCGGGGGCCGCCGCGCCGCCGCCGGTGCCGCCCGTTCCGGCCCCTGTTCCCGCCGCTGCGCCGCCGGCTCCGGCCGCTCCGGTGCCGCTCGTTCCGGTGCCGCCTGCTCCCGTGCCGCCCGCTCCGGCTCCTGTCTCCGCGCCCGCTCCGGCCGCACCCGCGCCCGCGCCCAGTGCGCCGGTCCCCGTCGGGGCCACCGGGCACTTCGTGCTGCCTTCCGGCGCGCCCGTGCAACTCCCCGCCCACCCGCCGCAGCGGCACGCGCCCGCCAGTCCGATCGCCGTCCTGCTGATCGGCCCGGCCGGGGCGGGCAAGACCACCGTCGCCCGGTACTGGGCCGAGCGCCGGCCCAGCCCGACCGCGCACATCAGCCTGGACGACGTCCGCGAGTGGGTGCAGTCCGGCTTCGCCAACCCGCAGTCCGGCTGGAACAACGCCTCCGAGGCGCAGTACCGGCTGGCCCGCCGCACCTGCGGCTTCGCCTGCCGCAACTACCTCGCCAACGGCATCTCCTGCATCATCGACGACGCCGTCTTCCCGGACCGCCCGGCCATCGGCCTCGGCGGCTGGAAGCGGCACATCGGCCCCGGCATGATCCCGGTCGTGCTGCTGCCCAGCCTGGACTCCGTTCTGCACCGCAACGCCCGGCGCGGCGGCACCCGGCGGCTCGGT
Organism: Kitasatospora sp. NPDC059803; assembly: GCF_042732255.1. NCBI lineage: Bacteria > Bacillati > Actinomycetota > Actinomycetes > Kitasatosporales > Streptomycetaceae > Kitasatospora > Kitasatospora sp. NPDC059803. The sequence continues at coordinate 804 of NZ_JBHWIJ010000332.1, forward strand.
GACGAGGAGGTGGCGCGGATCCACGGCCGGATGGCTGGCTGGTACAACTCCGGGCTGCCGATCATCGACAACTCGTACCTGGACGTGGCCGGCACCGCCGCCGAGCTGGACCGCGTCATCCTGGCCCGGCTGATGGGCATGCCGGTCCGCTGACCTGCGACGATCCGGCGCTGTCGGTGCCGACTGCGATGATGTGCGGGTCCTGTCGAACCACCCCGGGGGAGCTGACGCCCGTGCCGGAAGGCCACATCATCCACCGCCTCGCCGCCGAGAACCGGAAGGCCTTCGGCGGCCGCCCGGTCGAGGTGTCCAGCCCGCAGGGCCGGTTCGCCGACGAGGCCAAGGCCATCGACGGGCAGCTGCTCACCGCGGCCGAAGCCGTCGGCAAGCACCTGTTCCTCGGCTTCGAGGAGGGCGGCTGGGTGCACGTCCACCTCGGCCTCTACGGCGGCTTCGCCTTCGGCACCGGGCCCGCGCCCGAGCCGGTCGGCCTGGTCCGGCTGCGGCTGGCCAACGACGACGGCTACGCCGACCTGCGCGGCCCCAACACCTGCGCGCTGGTCACCGGCGCGGAGAAGGCCGCCGTCGCCGCCCGGCTGGGCCCCGACCCGCTGCGCGCCGACGCCGATCCGCAGGCCGCCTGGCGCCGGATATCGGCGAGCCGGACGACCGTCGCCGCGCTGCTGATGGACCAGAAGGTGCTGGCCGGGGTGGGCAACGTCTACCGGGCCGAGGTGCTGTTCCGCCACGGGATCAACCCGCACCGCGCAGGCCGCGACCTCACCCGGGGCGAGTGGGACGCGATCTGGGCCGACCTGGTCGCCCTGATGCACGAGGGCGTCGGCGCGGGCCGGATCGACACCGTCCGGCCCGAGCACACCCCCGAGGCGATGGGCCGCCCGCCGCGCGTCGACGACCACGGCGGCGAGGTGTACGTCTACCGGCGGGCCGCGATGCCCTGCCTGGTCTGCGGCACCGACGTCCGGACGGAGCAGCACGCCGCGCGCAACCTCTTCTGGTGCCCCACCTGCCAGGCGGCCTGACCGGGTCCGCGGTTGCTCCGGCCGGGCCCCGGCGTGTCCTCCGGGGGGCCGGTCAGCCGACGGCCACGGTGGGCTCGTGGTGTTCGGCGGCGGCGCACGCGTCGAGGAGGGGGCGCATGGCCTCGTCCACGAGCCGGTAGCGCACGACCCGCCCGTCCTTGTCCCCGGTGACCACGCCCGCGGTGCGGAGCAGTCGCAGGGCCTGGGACGCGGCGGGGTCGCGCATGCCGGTGGCGACGGCGAGGTCGGAGACGGCGAGCGGGCCGGCCCGGTGGAGGGCGAGCAGGAGGGCGAGCCGCCCGGGGTCGGCGAGCAGGGAGAACCGCTCGGCCCAGGTGCGGACGTGCGCGGGGTCGCCGATCGCGGCGATGGCCTCGCAGACCCGGTGTCCGTCGATGGTGCGGTGGCCCGCGCGGTCGGCCGGTACGAGATGCATGCGCACATTGTTGCAGGAGGGGGCCTGTGATCCTGGACACCTGCGCAGGTGCGCAGCCTTGCAAGGGTGGGTCCTGGCCCCTACGGTGTTCCCCGCCGTGGTGCTCGGGAAGACCGGTGACGGATCCTCAGGGGTCCCAGTCCGGAGCGGCCCTCGCCACTGTGATCGGGCCATCGTGATCGTCGACGATGGAGAGACGTCCGTACCCACGACGCCACTGGGAGCCTCGCGCACCTGGGAAGGCGGGTACGGGACCCCCGTAAGCCAGGAGACCGGCCACGGCATCTCACGAAGTGTTTCCACGAGGTGCTGGAGCGTGACCCGAATGACCCTGCCCGAAACCGCCGCCGCCGAGGCGCCGGCGACACCGTCCGTGCTGCCCACGTTCCGCTGGAAGCGCGAGGACACCGTTCGCACGGCCGGGCTGATGGGGGTGATCCTGGCCATGCACGTGGTGGCGTTCGGGACGCTCATCTTCCTGGTCGCACCCCACAACTACGCGGTCGGCACCCAGGTCTTCGGCGTGGGCCTGGGGATCACCGCGTACACCCTCGGCATGCGGCACGCCTTCGACGCCGACCACATCGCGGTGATCGACAACACCACCCGCAAGCTGATGGCGGACGGCAAGCGGCCGGTCTCGGTCGGCTTCTGGTTCGCCCTCGGGCACTCCTCGATGGTGGTGCTGATGGCCGCCCTGGTGGCGGGCGGCGCGCAGCTGGCCAGCACGCTGATGGACGACGACTCGACCACCCACAAGTGGCTCGGGATGGTCGGCACGACGGCCTCCGGCGCGTTCCTCTACCTGATCGGCGCGCTCAACCTGGCCGCGCTGCTCGGCATCCTCAAGGTGTTCCGGGCGATGCGGGCCGGGTCGTACGACGAGGCGCAGCTGGAGGAGCACCTCAACTCGCGGGGCTTCATGGCCCGGGTGCTGAACCGGGCGACCCGCTCGATCACCCGGCCCGGGCAGATGTTCCCGGTGGGCATGGTGCTGGGGCTGGGCTTCGACACCGCGACCGAGGTCACCCTGATGGTGATGGCCGGGTCGGGCGCGGCGGCCGGGCTGCCCTGGTACGCGATCGTCTGCCTGCCGCTGCTGTTCGCGGCCGGGATGAGCCTGTTCGACACCCTGGACGGGACGTTCATGAACTTCGCGTACCAGTGGGCCTTCGCCAACCCGGTCCGGAAGGTCTACTACAACCTGACGATCACCGGGCTGTCGATCGCGGTGGCCTTCGTCATCGGCACCATCGAGCTGGTCGGCGTGCTGCACGAGAAGCTCGATCTGACCGACCCGGTCACCGGCTGGATCGCGGGCATCTCGCTGGACAACGTCGGCTACGCGATCGCCGGGCTGTTCGTGGTGGTCTGGGCCGCGGCGATCGCCTACTGGAAGCTGGCCCGGGTGGAGAAGCGCTGGGTGGCCGCCGAGTAGTGACGGTTGCGAGCGGCGACGGCTGCGAGCAGCGACGGGGGCGCCCCCCCCGGCGGCCCGGGGGGGGCCCACGGCGACGGCCCGGTGAGGTCGA
>NZ_JBHWIJ010000332.1:3824-8826 GCF_042732255.1 Kitasatospora sp. NPDC059803
GGCCGGCGCACTCCCCCCGCGCCGGCGACTCCCCCGGGATCGCGGGGTCGGCGCCGTTTCGTCGCTGCGGGGCGGTGCGGGTCGCTGCCGGTCGGCGTTCCGTCGGTGCGGGGTTCAGTTCGGGCGGGCGGGGTTCAGCGCTCTTCGCGGAAGTCGACGTGCCGGCGCGCGATCGGGTCGTACTTGCGCAGGACCATCCGGTCCGGGTCGTTGCGGCGGTTCTTGCGGGTCACGTACGTGTAGCCGGTGCCGGCGGTGGAGCGGAGCTTGATGACGGGGCGCAGTTCACTACGGGCCATGGGTGTCCTCCCGGGTTGGCGGGTTGGCGGGTTGGCGGGGCGTTCGGGGCCGGGGTGAAACCGTACACCGAAATGGAAGTCATTTTCATCTGGTGTAACGTGAGCTCCGTCCTGCCCATTCCCGGACGTCAGGGAGCACCCATGTCCGCCCACTGCCAACTCACCGGCCGCAAGCCCGGATTCGGCAACGCGATCTCGCACTCGCACCGCCGCACCCGCCGCCGCTTCGACCCCAACATCCAGCACAAGCGCTACTGGCTGCCCGGCGAGGGCCGGTACGTCCGGCTCACCCTCAGCGCCAAGGGCATCCGCACCATCGACACGATCGGCATCGAGGCCGCCGTCGCCCGCATCCGCGCCCGAGGGGGGAAGGTCTGATGGCCAAGCAGAGCAAGATCGCCAAGAACGAGCAGCGCCGCGCCGTCGTGGCCCGGTACGCCGAGCGCCGCGCCGAGCTCAAGCGGATCATCGCCCACCCCGGCACCGCCCCCGCCGAACGCGCCGCCGCCCAGGCCGAACTCGCCCGCCAGCCCCGCGACGCCAGCGCCACCCGGATCCGAAACCGCGACGCCGTCGACGGCCGCCCCCGCGGCTACCTGCGGGCCTTCGGCCTCTCCCGGGTCAACCTCCGCGTCCACGCCCACGCCGGCCACCTGCCCGGCGTCCGCAAGGCCAGCTGGTGAGCGGCGTGGACGGGATCAAGCTGCCCGTGGTGGTCGTCGCCGGCCTGCACGCCGCCGAACGCCGCGCCGCCGTCCGGGAGTTGGCCGCGGCCGCGGTGGACGCGGTGGTCCTCCACCATGACCTGCGGGAGGCCTCGCAGGGCGTCGTCCACCGTGAACTGCGCGACGCGGGAGGCGGGTTCGACGCCGCCGACGTCCCGCTGGTGAACGACTGCCCCTGCTGCGCCCTGCGCGAGGACCTGCTGCCGCGACTGCTGCGGATCGCCGACGAAGGCCGGTACGGACTCGCGATCGTCGAACTGTGGGGCGGCAGCGACCCGCACCCGGCCGTCGAGGTGATCGCCGGGGGAGAGGCGGACGGCCGCCATCTGGAGGACGCCGTCGAACTCGCGGGCGTGGTCACGGCCGTCGACCCGGACCGGCTGATCGGCGAACTCTCCGTCTCCGACGACCTGGTGGACCACGGCGAGCACACCGCCCGCCAGGACCAGCGGACCCGCGCGGAGGCGCTCGCCCACCAGGTCGAGTACGCCACCACCCTCGCCGTCCCGCGCGCGACGGCGCACACGCCCGGGCTCGCGCTGCTCCGCCAGCTCCACCCCACCGCCCGGGTCGTCCGGCTCGGCACCGGCGCGCTCACCCGGGCCGCCCTCGGCGGCTTCGACGTCGCCGCCGCCCGCGACCGGGTCAACCCGGCGATCGCGCTGCTCCCGCAGGAGAGCGACGAGGCCGGCGTCACCACGCTGGTCTGGGAGCGCCGCCGCCCGCTGCACCCCGAGCGGCTGCACCGGGCGCTGGAACTGCTCGTCCCCGCCGCCCAGCGCAGCCGCGGCCGCTTCTGGCTGGCCAACCGGCCCGACCTGATGCTCGCCTGGGACGCCGCCGGGGCCAACCTCGCCGTCGAGGAGTGCGGGCCCTGGCTCACCTCCCTGCCCGACGCCGCCTGGGAGCTGTACCCGCCAGCCCGCCGGGCCGCCGCCGCCCTCGACTGGCACCCGCTGCACGGCGACCGGGTGCAGCAGCTCAGCTTCACCGCCGAGGGCCTGGACGTCGACGGTGTCACCGGGCTGCTCGACTCCTGTCTGCTCACCGACGCCGAACTCGCCGCCGGCGAACCCGGCTGGAAGGCCCTGCCGGACGCCTTCCGGGACCTGCTCGACCCCGTTCACTGAGGAGCCGTCACTGTGCGTAAGCGACCGAACCCGCCCAAGGACCGGCCGAACCCGCTGTTCGCGGCCGGCATCGAGTACATCGACTACAAGGACACCGACCTGCTGCGGCGCTTCGTCTCCGACCGCGGCAAGATCCGGAGCCGCCGCGTCACCCGGCTCACCGTCCAGCAGCAGCGCGCCGTGGCCAGGGCCGTCAAGAACGCCCGCGAGATGGCCCTCCTCCCGTACGCCGCCGGCACCACCCGGTAGCCATCGCCACCGTCACCACCGTCACCACCCGACAAGGAGCCCCCGATGGCCGTCCCCAAGCGCAAGACGTCCCGCAGCAACACCCGGCACCGCCGGGCCCAGTGGAAGGGCAAGGCCCCGAAGCTCGTCCCGATCACCCTCAACGGCCGCGAACTGCTCGTCCCCCAGAACCTGGTCCCCGCCTATCGCCGCGGCCTGATCGATCCGGAGGGGGCGTAGCGACCACAAAGAGGGCGTGCGGGGGCGGGAGCGCGCCCTGTCGGGGGTGCTCGGCGGGCGGATCGGGGTGGGGGTTCGTAGGCTCGACGCATGTCTGATGCGTACGCGGGTCGGCGGGAGCGGGTGAGGGAGCACTGCAGTGCGGCCGGGGCCGATGCGGCGCTGATCACCCGGGCGGCGAACGTGCGGTATCTGACGGGCTGCGCGCCCTGCGGGGCGACGCTGCTGCTGACCCGGGAGCGGGTGCTGCTGGCAGTGCCGGACGATCTGCCGCCGGACGACACCGGGGAGCACCTGATCGCGCCGGACGTCACCCAGGTGCCGGTGGCGGCCGCGGCGGACACCGCCCTGGCGGCGGCCGCCGCCGCCGCGCGACTGGGCGTGGCGGACCTCGCGGTGGAGGAGCACGACCTGACCGTCAGCCGCCACCGCGCGGTGGCGAGCCTGGCGGAGGGGGCCCGGCTGGCCGACCTGGCGCAGGTGGTCGAGCGGCTGCGGGTGGTCAAGGACGAGCACGAGATCGCCGACCTGCGGATCGCCGCCGAGATCGCCGACCAGGCGCTCGGCGAACTGCTGGAGTCGATCCTGGTCGGCCGCACCGAACGGCACCTGGCGATGGAGCTGGAACGCAGGATGATCGACCACGGCGCGGACCGGGCGGCCTACCCGGTGTCCGTCGGCACCGGCAGCCACTCCGGCCGGCCCGCCCACCAGCCGACCGACCGCCGGGTGGAGGAGGGCGACTTCCTCACCGTGGTGATGGGCGCCCAGTACCGGGGCTACGGCGTCTCCACCGCCCGGACCTTCGTGATCGGCGCCGCCCCCGCGCCCTGGCAGGTGGAGCTGCACCGGCTGGTGTTCCGGGCCCAGCGGGCCGGCCGGGAGGCGCTCGGACCGGGCGTGGAGCAGTACGTGCCCGACCGGGCCGCGCGGCAGATCCTGGAGGCGGCCGGCCACACCGAGACCTCCCCGCACCCGGTGGGGCACGGCATCGGGCTGGAGATCCGGGAGGCGCCGCGCCTCGGTCCGTCGGACATGGGTAAACTGGACAGCCGCGTGCCGGTCACCGTCGGCCCAGGGGTCCACCTCCCGGGCAAGGGCGGTGTCCGGATCGAGGACACGCTCGTGGTGCGCCCCCCAGAGGAGGGCGGGCCCGAGCTGCTCACCATCACCACCAAGGAGCTCCTCGCCCTGTGACCGCGGCCGCCCGTCGGCCGTCGGCGGCAGGACGCAAGCCTTGGTTCCTTGACAGCTATATCCAGGAGTAAGTGCGCCCGTGGCTTCCACGAACGATCTCAAGAACGGCATGGTCCTCAAGCTGGAGGGCGGCAAGCTCTGGTCCGTCGTCGAGTTCCAGCACGTCAAGCCCGGCAAGGGCCCGGCCTTCGTGCGCACGAAGCTCAAGGAGGTCCTGACCGGCAAGGTCGTCGACAAGACCTTCAACGCCGGCACCAAGGTCGAGACCGCCAACGTCGACAAGCGCGGCATGCAGTTCTCGTACAAGGACGGCGAGAACTTCGTGTTCATGGACACGGACACCTACGACCAGATCGTGGTCGAGCCGGCCGTCGTCGGCGACGCCTCCAAGTACCTGCTGGAGGGCTTCGAGGCCCTGGTCGCCATGTACGAGGGTGCCCCCCTGTACATCGAGCTCCCGGCCTCCGTCGAGCTGCTGATCTCCCACACCGAGCCGGGCGTCCAGGGCGACCGCTCCACCGGCGGCTCCAAGCCGGCCACGCTGGAGACCGGCGCCGAGATCGCCGTGCCGCTCTTCATCGTCACCGGCGAGAAGATCAAGGTCGACACCCGCGACGGCGGCTACCTCGGCCGGGTGAAGTAAGTCCGTGTCGGCCGCACGTAGCAAGGCCCGTACCCGGGCCTTCCAGATCCTCTTCGAGGCCGACCACCGCGGGGTCGACCCGCAGCGGGTCCTCGCGGACTGGGTGGCCCGCGCCCGCGAGCCGAAGCCCGACGAGGGCACCCCGCAGGTCGGCGAGTACACCATGGAGTTGATCGAGGGGTACGTCCAGCACGCTCCCCGGATCGACGACCTGATCTCGCAGTACGCGGTGGGCTGGACCCTCGACCGGATGCCGATCGTGGACCGCAACGTCCTGCGGCTCGGCGCCTACGAGCTGATCTGGGAGGACGGCGTCCCGGACGCGGTCGTCCTGGACGAGGCCGTGGAGATCGCCAAGGAGTTCTCCACGGACGACTCCCCGGCCTTCGTCAACGGTCTGCTCGCCCGCTTCCTGGAGCTGAAGCCGAGCATCCGCCGGTAGGTCGTGCGCCCTAGGCCCCGACCACCGGTGGCGGGGGGGGACCGCAGAGCCGCGCGGGGCGCGCGGGGTGGCGGGGGGGGGGGGCGGGCGGGGGGCGC
>NZ_JBHWIJ010000333.1:0-8703 GCF_042732255.1 Kitasatospora sp. NPDC059803
CGGGATCGGGCGCCGGCTGCTCCAGCGCCGGGCCGCCAGCCGCGGCCAGATCACCAGGACCACCGGCAGGGCGAGGTAGCCGAACCGCCCGGCCGGGGCGAGCATGAACGCGATCGCCAGCCCGGCGGCCAGCAGGTCGGCGGCCGCGATCGCGGACACCGGCGGCCGGGCGAGCAGCCAGATGGCCACCCCGATCCCGCCCATGGTCATCAGCGCCAGCGAGACGGAGTGCCCGGTCGGCCCGAAGCCGGCCAGCACCTTGCCGGGCAGCGGGCTGCCGGCCGGGGTGCGGATGGCGGTGAGCCCGAGCGGGAAGCGCACCACCTGCTCGCGCAGCGCGTCCGCCCGGGTCAGCACGGAGGGCAGGAGCACGGCCAGGCCGGTGCCGAGCGCGATCAGGGTGGTCCGGGCGGCGGGCCGGCGGCCGTACAGGCGCCACAGCAGCAGGGCGGCGACCGGCAGCGCCGGCCAGGCCGTCCACTTGAGGGTGCAGGCGAGGGCGAGCACCAGGCCGGCGCCGACGGTGCGGTCCCGCTCGGCGAGTGCCATGGCGAGGCAGCAGAGGCCGATCAGCGGCAGGTCCACCCCGCCGACGACGAGGGCCAGCGAGATCAGCGGCGAGGCGGTGAGCACGGCGAGCGGCAGCAGCGGCGCGCGCTCGCGGGTGGGCCGCAGCAGCCGCCAGCTGGCCAGCAGGCAGACCACGAAGGCCAGCGCGAACCAGATCCGGGCGTCCCCGGCGACCTGGGCGAGGTCGGAGCCGTCGCCCAGCAGTTGGCGCGGCATCCCGAACAGGGTCATGGCCGGCAGGTACGGGTTGTAGTCGGTGACCACCACCGGGTGCGACAGGTACGGGCTGCCGGTGGTGAGCAGCAGGTGGGCCGAGCGTTCGACCACCATCACCTCGGACTGGTGGCGGCCCTGCACGGCGAGCAGGGCGAGCGGCGCGAGGACGGCCCCGGCGAGGGCGACCACGGCGGCGGCGCGGGCCGCGTAGCGGCGCGGCAGGGTGAGGCAGAGCAGCCCGGCCAGGACGTAGGCGGGGGCCGCGATGAAACCCCACATCCGCTGGTTGGGCAGGTCGGAGACGAGCGGGAAGGCGGCCGCCCAGCCGGCCGCGATCAGGCAGCCGAGCAGTTGGACGGTGCGCATCGAGGCGAGTCGGGCGGGATTCAGCCGATCGGGCGTGGGTGGGAACGTGCTCTCGCCACGCTGGCGGGGGAACGGCCGACTGGAGAAGCCGAGGGGCGGTCGTCCTGGTCCGGACGGCGCTGCGGCGGGGGTCGGCGGGGCCGGCGTTCTGCTGCGGCCGGTGAAGCGGCCGCGCGGGCGGGAGAAGCCGGGCGTGCGGGTGCTCACCATGGTGGAAGGTTATGGGTGGTGGCCGGGCCCTGTCGCCATGGCGTGGGGCACGTGGCGGGAGGTGGCATGAGGGGGGCCGCCGAGTGTCGTGGTCGGCGGCCCCTCATGTCCGGATTCTTCCGGCTCAGCTGTTGCGGTGGCCGGTGGAGCTGTCCGCCGCGGCGGCCTGTGCCTGCTGCTCCAGCTTGGAGTGCTTGATGCTGTAGCCGAAGTAGACGACCACGGCGACGGCGAGGGCGATCGCGCCGGCCCGGAAGGTGTCGGCGTGCAGGCCGGTGATCAGGTAGGCGCAGAAGGCGACGCTGAGCAGCGGGACGACCGGGTAGCCGGGGACCTTGAAGCCGCGCGGCAGGTCGGGCTGGGTGCGGCGCAGGATGATCACGCCGATCGAGACGACCGAGAAGGCGATGAGCGTCCCGAGGCTGGTGATGTCGGCCAGCTCCTTCAGCGGGACGAAGGCGGCCAGCGTGCCGACGCCGAGGCCCACCACGAGGGTGTTCCAGACCGGGGTGCCGGTGCGCGGGGAGAGTTCGGCGAAGCGCTTGGGCAGCATGCCGTCGCGGCCCATGGAGTACAGGATGCGGGTCTGGCCGTAGATCACCACGAGGGTGATGCTGAAGATCGAGATGATCGCGCCGATCGCGAAGACGATCGAGGGCCAGGTCTGGCCGGTGATGTCCTGGAGGATCTGGGCGAGGCCGGCCTCCTGGCCCTCGAACTTCTGCCACGGCTGGGCGCCGATGCCGGCGAGGGCGACCAGGATGTAGAGCAGGGTCACCACGACCAGCGAGATGATGATCGCCAGCGGCAGGGTGCGGCGCGGGTTCTTGACCTCCTCACCGGCGGTGGACACGGCGTCCAGGCCGATGAAGGAGAAGAAGATGCTGGACGCGGCGACCTGCACGCCGCCGATGCCGAGCGGCATGAACGGGGTCAGGTTGCCGGAGTGGAAGCCGGTGAGCGCGATGCCGACGAACAGCAGCAGGATCAGGATCTTGATCCCGACCATGGCCGCGTTGACCTTCACCGACTCGCTGACGCCGCGGGTGAGCAGCACGCAGACCATCGCGACCAGCAGCAGCGCCGGCAGGTTGAACCAGTGGGTGTCGTTGGGCGCGCCGGACAGCTGCTCCGGGATGGTGAAGCCGAAGGCCAGGTCGAAGAACTTGTTCAGGTACTCGGCCCAGCTCACCGCGATCGCGGAGGCGGAGACGCCGTACTCCATCAGCAGGCAGATGCCGACGCCGAACGCGACGCCCTCGCCGAGGGTGGCGTAGGCGTAGGAGTACGAGGATCCGGAGACCGGGATCGCGGAGGCCATCTCGGCGTAGCAGAGCGCGGTGAGTCCGGCGGTGACCGCGGCGAGCACGAAGGACAGGATGACGGCCGGTCCGGCCGAGGGCACCGCGGTGCTGAGCACGAAGAAGATGCCGGTGCCGATGGTGGCGCCGATGCCGATCGAGGACAGCTGCCAGAGGCCGATCGTGCGGCGCAGGTGGATGCCGGAGCGTCCGCCCTCCTCGGGCGCACCGGCCGGGAGGCCGTCCTGGCCCTCGCTCTCGGCGATGAGGGACGAGACGGGCTTGCGTCGCAGCAGACGCGCACCGAGAGAGTTGCTGGTCACAACTGCGGTCCTTCTGGGCGGGGGGAGGGTGTCCTGGCGGCCGGTCACTCGACGCGCCATGGGGTGTCATCGGGGACCAACCGAACAAAGATGGGACAGTACCCCGCGAAAGCACCAGTGTCGCAAACGAACAGTCCGGATCGGCGCATTGTACGAATTGGCGCATGAGCCTATACAAACCGGACACTTCGCAGACGGCGGATTCGCCGTCCAGCAGCTAAAGCAGCAGCTCAGCGGCCCAGCACCGCCCGCATCACCGAGCGGGCGATCGGCGCGGCCAGCCCGCCGCCGGTGACGTCCGTGGCGTCACTGTCCGCGATCACCACGGCCACCGCCACCGGCGGCACCGCGTCCGAGCCGGCGGGCTTGGCCCAGGAGATGAACCAGGCGTACGGCGTCCCGCTGTTGTCCACCCCGTGCTGCGCGGTGCCGGTCTTCCCGCCGACCACCGCGCCGCCGATCCGGGCGTTGCCGCCGGTGCCGTTCTCCACCACGTCGGTCATCAGCTTCTGCACCTGCCCGGCCACCGCCGGGGTCATCGCCCGCCGGTACACGGCGGGTTTCATCAGCTGCACCGCGGTGCCGTCGCCCTTCGTCAGCTTGTCCACGAGCTGTGGGCGCATCACCGTCCCGTCGTTGGCGATCCCGGCCGCGACCATCGCCATCACCAGCGGGGTGGCCGCGGTGTCGAACTGCCCGATCGAGGAGAGCGCCACCTGCGACTGGTTCATCGTGGTGTCGAAGTTGGACCGGGCCGGGCGCACCGGCATGTCCAGCCTGGCGTCGTTGAAGCCGAAGTTCTCGGCCATCGCGACCATCGGGCCCAGCCCGGTCCGCACCCCGAGGTAGCCCAGCACGCTGTTGCAGCTGTAGACCATCGCGGTGTCCAGCGACTGGCCGGGCCGGTCGCATGCCGAGGTGTCGTTGACCAGCGGCGTGGTCGTCCCGGGCAGCACGTACGGGAACGGCGCGTCGGTCGGCGCGTCGGGGTCGGTGACCACGCCGGCCGCGAGCGCGGCCGCCGCCGTGACCACCTTGAAGGTCGAGCCCGGCGGGTAGGTCTGGCGCAGCGCCCGGTTGAGCATCGGCTGGTCGGTGTCGGTCTGCAGCCGGTTCCAGGCGGCCTGGTCGGCCGCGGCGGAGCCGGCGAAGCTGCCCGGGTCGTAGGACGGCGTGCTGGCCAGGGCGAGGATCCGGCCGGTGGCCGGCTCGATCGCGGCCACCGCGCCCTTCTGGCTGCCGAGCCCGCGCACCGCGGCCTCCTGGGCGGCCCGGTTCAGGGTGGTGTAGACGTCCCCGCCGGGGTTCTGCCTGCGGGCGACGGCGTCCCAGACCGCCCAGCCGGCCAGCCTGCTGTCCGTCCCGGACAGCAGGTCGTCCTCGACCCCCTCCAGCTGGGTGTTGCCGTACGCCTGCGAGGCGAAGCCGGTGACGGCCGCGTACGTCGGGCCGTCGGTGTAGGTGCGCTTGTAGTCGTACCGGCCGCCGGTGGGCTCGGAGCCGGTCACGGTGTCCGCGCCGACCCGGATGTTGCCGCGCGGCTGCGAGTACCGCTCGATGGTGAGCCGCTGGTTGGCGGAGTTGTGGTTGAGGTCCTCGGCCTGGAACACCTGCACCCGGGTGGCCTGGACGCACAGCGCCGCGACCAGCAGCAGGCAGAAGACGCCCGCGCGGCGCCCGGTGACGGAGATGCCGGGCAGGCCCTGCGGCCCGTTGCCCCGGGCACGCGGACGGGAGCGGGTGCGCGCCATCAGTCCTCCTCCGACCCGGACCCGGACGGGGCTGGGACCGGGACCGGGGCCGGGGCCGGCCGGCGCGCGATGTCGCTCATCCGCACCAGCAACGCCACGATGATCCAGTTGGTGACCACCGAGGAGCCGCCCTGCGCGACGAACGGCAGCGTCATCCCGGTCAGCGGGATGAGGTCGAGCACCCCGCCGGCCACCACGAACACCTGGAGGCCGACGATCGCGGCCAGCCCGATCGCCAGCAGCCGCCCGAACGGGTCGCGCAGCGCGATGCCCGTCCGGAACCCCCGGGAGATCAGCAGCGCGTACAGCAGGAACACCGCGACGAGCCCGGTCAGGCCGAGTTCCTCGCCGATGGTGGCGAGGATGAAGTCCGACTTGGCGGCGAAGCCGATCAGCACCGAGTGCCCGTTGCCGAGCCCGGTGCCCAGTTCCCCGCCCCAGGCGAAGGCGAACAGCGACTGGGCGATCTGGTTGGCGCCCTTGCCCGCCGCGATCGAGCCCAGCGGGTCCAGCCAGTCCGTCACCCGGCTGTGCACGTGCGGCGAGAGCCAGCCCACCGTGGCCGCCCCGACCGCCGCCAGGGCCAGCCCGATCACGATCCACCCGGTGCGCGCGGTGGCCACGTACAGCATCACCACGAACAGGCCGAAGAACAGCAGCGAGGTGCCGAGGTCCGTCTCCAGCACCAGGACGCCGACGAACGCCGCCCAGATCAGCAGCACCGGCCCGAGCACCCGGCCGCGCGGCAGCTGCCAGCGCCAGACCCGGCGGCCGGTGAGCGCCAGCGCGTCCCGGTGCACCGCCAGGTAGGCGGCGAAGAAGACGGCCAGCAGGATCTTGGCGAACTCCCCCGGCTGGAAGGACAGCGGCCCGATGACGATCCAGATCCGCGAGCCGTACACCGGGGGGAAGAAGATCGGCAGCACCAGCAGGACCAGCGCCACCAGCGCCCCGAGGTAGGCGTACCGCTGCAGCCGCCGGTGGTCGCGCACCAGCAGCACGACCGCGATGAACAGCGCCACCCCCAGGCTCGACCAGAGCAGCTGGGTGGAGGCCGCGCCGGCGCCCGAGGTGGCGCGGTCCAGCCGGTAGATCACCACCAGCCCGATCCCGTTGAGCAGCACCGCGATCGGCAGCAGCAGCGGGTCCGCGTACCGGGCCCGCCGGCGGACCACGGCGTGCGCCAGCAGGGCGAGCACGCCGAGCGCGGCGCCGTACTCGACCGCGCCGGCCGGCACCCTGCCGTCCAGGTTGACGCCGACCTCGACGTAGCCGAACACGGCGATCAGCACGGCGGCCAGGACCAGCAGCAGCTCGGTGGTGCGCCTGGTCGGCACCGGCCGGCTCGGCCGGGCTGCGGTTCTCGTCACGGCGGGGGGTGTCGCCACGGACCGTCCTGGGGGTCGCGGGGAGCCGGAGCGCTGTTCCGGGGGGATGCCAATCGGGATGGACCGGCGGCACGAAGCCGGTTCACCCAGGTTCGTCACCCTAACGAGCACTATCCATATTTATCGGCTTTTTGCTGCGGTGTGTCCGCTCTCGACGGAAATCCTCCGTTCCCGCCCGGACTCGCACGAAACCCGCACGGAAGGCTGTCCGGCCCAGGCAGGGCGGACGTGAGTCCGCGCGGCCCCGACGGCCTTTCCACGCGCCGGAGTTCACGCCACGGCGGGGTGACGCACGATCCGGTCTCGTTTGGCCATCGAGAACTGATGATCCCTAGGATCACCGGGTGACTACCGGACGACGACCAAAGACCAGGCTCGGCAGCCTGCTGGGCGCCCTGGCGATAACGGGCGCCTCGCTGCTCATCGGCCTGCCCGCCCACGCCGACGAACCATCAGCCGGAGCCGCCGCGCCCAAGGAGGCCCCCAGGGTCGACCTCGTCCTGGACGTCAGCGGCTCCATGAACGAGCGGGACATCCAGGGCAAGAGCCGGATCTCGGTGGCCCAGCAGTCGCTGAACGACGTGATCGACGCGCTGCCCGCGGAGACCGAGTTCGGCATCCGCACCCTGGGCGCGAACTACCCCGGCAACGACAAGACCCAGGGCTGCCAGGACACCAAGCAGCTGTACCCGGTCGGCAAGACCAACAAGGTCGAGGCCAAGACCGCCATCGCCACCCTGCGGCCCACCGGCTGGACCCCGATCGGCCTGGCCCTGCGCGGCGCGGCCCAGGACCTCGGCAAGGGCGAGACCACCCGCCGGGTGGTGCTGATCACCGATGGCGAGGACACCTGCACCCCGCCGGACCCCTGCGACGTCGCCCGTGAACTCGCCTCCCAGGGCATCCACCTGGTCGTCGACACCCTCGGCCTGGCCCACGACGACAAGACCCGCCAGCAGCTGCTCTGCATCGCCAACGCGACCGGCGGCACCTACACCGACGTCCGCACCCAGGAGCAGCTCACCGACAAGGTGAAGCAGCTGGTCGACCGCTCCAACGACACCTACGCGGTCACCCCGGTGAAGACCTCCGGCGCCGACAAGTGCGAGAGCGCCCCGGTGCTCGCCCCGGGCGTGTACAGCGACCGCGAGAAGTTCTCCGAGCACCGCGTCTACAAGGTCCCGGTCAAGTCCGGCCAGGAGCTGCGCGCCTCGGTCAGCGTCGGCCTGGACCGCGCGGTGGCCCGGGACTACGGCGTCCTGCTGCAGGCCACCAGCGCGACCGGCCAGGAGCTGGTCCGCGGCACCGACGCCGGCAGCAGCCGCACCGACGTGATCTCCACCGGCCTGCGCTGGTCCACCAGCGACTCCAAGGGCTACATCACCACCGGCCCGACCTCCTCGTCGAGCGCCAAGCCGGAGACCACCGTCTGCCTGGTCGTCAGCAACTCGCTGGCCCCGCAGGCCGGCGTCCAGGCCGACCCCGGCCTGCCGCTGGAGCTGACCGTCGACCTGGCCACCGCCTCGTCCGCCCCCGAGGGTGCGGCGATGGGCCTGGGCCGCGGCTGGATCCTGCTGCTCACCCTCACCCTCGCCGGGCTGCTGTTCGGCCTGGTGTTCGGCTGGATCGCCCGCTGGCGGATCTCTGTCTGGCGGGAGAACTGACCATGCGACCGACCACGCGCACGACCCTTCGCGGCGCCCTCGCCGCCCTCGCCCTGCTGCCCGCCCTCGCGCTGGCCGCCCCGGCCGCCTCCGCCGCCTCCCCCTCGCCCTCGGCGAGCGCGAGCGGCGCCCCGGCCCCGGCCACCAAGGCCGGCACCTCCTTCCTGACCGCGACCAACCTCTCCCCCGGCCAGGACGCCAACGTCGCCGCCTCCACCGGTGACTACCTGTACTGGGCGTTCGGCGCCTCCGAGGGCCAGACCCCGACGATCGGCCTGACCGTCAACCTGGCCCCCGCGACCGACCGGCACGGCCCGCAGACCTGGTCCGCCGAGGTCTTCGACGGGCTCCGCCGCCGCCAGTCCTGCACCGCCGGCACCCAGAACGCCACCGGCGACCAGAACACCGGCACGCTCACGCTGAGCTGCACCCTGCGCGAGATCCGCTCCTGGGCCGAGCCGTGGTCCGGCGACCCGCTGCCCGGCACCTACTACGTGCGGCTCTCGGTCAGCGACGTCCCGCAGCCCGACCTGGGTCTGGCCACCTCCGTCCAGCTGCACGTCAGCGCCAAGGGCAACGCGGACAACGCCCAGCCTGAGGGCGGCGAGCTCAAGGCCCCGCTGGTCCCGCCGGCCGGCGGCGGCGCCAGCACCGCGAAGGCGGCCGCCCCGGTGGCGGCCGAGGAGCACTGGTACACCGGCTGGTTCTCCGGCTGGAACAGCCGCTGGTACTGGACCATCGGCGGCGGCGCCCTGGCCGCCCTGGCGGGCGTCCTGGGCTACAACCTGACCCGGCACCCGCGCGGCTACCGCCCGCCCCGCTACGGCGCCGTCCCGCCGCAGTCCGGCGCCCCCCAGCCCGGCCCCTACGCCGGCTCCCAGCGCCCCTGACCCACCCTGACCCACCCCTGTCTC
>NZ_JBHWIJ010000334.1:0-3512 GCF_042732255.1 Kitasatospora sp. NPDC059803
GGGGGGGGGGGGGCGGGGGGGGGGGGGGGGGGGGCGGGGGGGGGGGGGGCCCCCCCCCCGGCCCCTGCGGCACGGGCCGCCCCAGGCCGACTGAGATGATCGTCCGATGTTCGCCCCGGATACCCCGGACGCCCCGCCGCTGCCCAGCGCCGCGCCCCTCACCGCCGCCGCTGCCGCCCGCTGGCGCGCCGCCCGCACCGCCTGGCGCCTGGACAGCCGCTGGTTGGCGCTGCTGCCGGCCGCCTTCGTGATCCTGGCCACCGCGGTGGAGCCGACCCCCGGCGACTGCAACGTCCAAGGCGTCTGCCGGGACACCTGGGGCTCCTCGCTGGCCGCCTGGTCGGTGCTCGCCGAAGTGGTCCTGCTGGCCGGCCGGTTCCGCGGCCGGGCGCTGGTCCCGCCGGCCGTCCTCGCGGTGCTCTGGTACGCCCCGCACGGCCTGGTCACCCCGCTCTGCCGCTGGACGGCCGTCCTGCTCCACCTGCTGCTCTCCGCCGCGCTGATCGGCGCCGAGCTCGGCCGCCGCCGCGCCCGCCAGCAGCTCGACGAACTGATGGCCCCGCCCGTCCCCTTCCCCTGGACCGCCGCCGGAGCGCCCTCGCCCGTCCACCCCGACGGCCCGCCGGTGCTGCGCCGCGCGCTCGGCGCACTGCTGCTCGCCGCCGCCCTGGCGTTCCCGCTGTACGGGCTGTGGGGGCAGGCCCGGCAGCAGGCGAGCGCCGAACGGGCCGACCAGGTCACCGGCACCGCGGGCGACACCGACCAGGACGGCGTCCTGACCGTCCGCTTCCACCCGCCTGGCGGCGGCCCGGAACGCACCGCCCGGCTGGACGTCTGGTGGGCCCGGCCGCCGCAGCCCGGCGAGCCCGTCCCGCTGCTGGTGGACGGCGACGCCGTCCGCGCCGCCGGCGACGACTACGACCTCACCGGCGCGCTGACCGCCGGCGGCCTGCTCGCCCTGCCCGGCCTGCTGCTGCTCGGCTCGGCCGCCACCGCGAACGCCCGCCGCTCCCGGCCCTCCTTCGCGGGCTCCGCGCCCGCCCTCGCCGTCCGGGTCCGCGCCGACGCCCAGGGCGACCTGCTGGTGCAGCCGCTGGACGGCCCGCCGGACGGCCCCGCGCTCTGGCGGCTGGTCGAGCGCGACCGCTACCGCTGGGCCCGCTACGGCGCCCCGGACGGCGAGGGCCCGGCCTGGGTGCCCGAACACCTGGAGACCGAGGACGACGACGCCGACCACCTCGAACTCGAAGTCTCCTACGACGAGGAAGAGGAGGAGCTCGGGGACGTCTTCGACCGGCTGACCCCGGAGCAGGCCGCCGCCTGGCTCGCCCGCGCCGGCCGGAGCGTGCCGGCCGTGCTGTACCTGGGGCCCGACGGGCCGGAGCAGCAGCTCCTGGTCCGCCCCGGACTGCTGGACCACGACCCGCGCTGGGTGGCGGCCGTGGTCGCCCCCGCCGCCCGGGCCCCGCGGCCGGGCCGGCGCACCGAGGGCTACCGGGAGCGGGACCTGGCCGTCGCCGCCCTGACCGCCGAGACGGTGGCCGCCGCCCCCGCGGCCGGGCCGGACGCCGAACCGGTGCCCGCCCGCCGCTGGGAGATGCCGCTGCCGCTGCGGGCGGTGGCCGGTCCGGTGCCCGCCCTGCTGCTCGCGGGCCTGGTCGTGCTGCTCGGCCGGAGCGGCTGGTGGGGCGGGCTGGTGCACCCGCTCCTGACCGGCACGGTGGCGATCCTCGCCTGCGGCCGCACCCTCTCCTGGCAGATGGTCGCCGACCGGGACGGCCTGCGGATCGCCACCGCGCTGCGCACCCGGACCTTCCGGTGGCAGGAGATCAACGCGGCCGCGGTCCACCGCAACCTGCTCACCGTCCAGCTGCGCTCGGGCGAGGAGGTCACCGTCGGCAGCCGCCCGGCCGCCTGGCTGGCCGGACACTTCGGGGACCGCTACGACCCGGTCGAGCTGGCCCGGGCCGTCGCGACCGCCGCCCACCGGCCGGACCTGCGCCCGCACCGGTCGCTGCCGGACCGGCTGGGCGGCCCGCAGCACCTGCTGAACCGGTTGTCGCTGGCCGGCTACGCGCTCTTCACCATCGTTCACCACCTGCTCTGAACCTGCGCCGAACCTGCACCGAACCCGCGCGGCCGCCGCCGAACCCCGTCGAGGGCGCCCTCCCGGGCTCCGTCCCGTCCTCCGGAAACCGCCCGTTCCGACCCGGCTGCGGGCCCGTACGCGGAGCGGAGTACGGTGGACGTGATCAAGGAGTCCAATCGGGCGTCGCGGGCTGCGAGCAGCGGCCCAGACCGGGACAAGACGGAGACGTGTCCGCACCGGTACGGTTGGCCCCGATGAACACCAAGGCTGCTGAGGAGCTGCCGGCTGTCTCCGTGATCATGCCGGTGCTCAACGAGGAACGACACCTGCGGACGGCGGTCCGGCGCATCCTGGACCAGGAGTACCCCGGGCCGATGGAGGTGGTGATCGCCCTCGGTCCGTCCACCGACCGGACCGCGGAGATCGCGGCCGAACTGGTGGCGGAGGACCCGCGGGTACGGACCGTGCCGAATCCCACCGGTCGCACCCCGGCAGGGCTGAACGCCGCGATCCGCGGCTCGCGCCATCCGATAGTGGTGCGCGTGGACGGCCACGGGCTGCTCACCCCCGGCTACATCACCACCGCGGTCCGGCTGCTCGACGAGATGGACGCCGCCAACGTCGGCGGCATCATGCACGCCGAGGGCGAGACCGAGTGGGAGAACGCGGTCGCCGCCGCGATGACCTCCAAGATCGGTGTCGGCAACGCCGCCTTCCACACCGGCGGCCTGGCCGGCCCGGCGGACACCGTCTACCTCGGGGTGTTCCGGCGCGAGGTGCTGGAGAAGCTCGGCGGCTACAACGAGGAGTTCATCCGAGCCCAGGACTGGGAGCTCAACTACCGGATCCGCCAGGACGGCGGGCTGGTCTGGTTCACCCCGCAGCTCAAGGTGACCTACCGGCCCCGGCCGTCGGTGAAGGCGCTGGCCAAGCAGTACAAGGACTACGGCCGTTGGCGCCGGGTGGTCACCCGCTACCACCGCGGCTCGGTCAACCTCCGCTACCTGGCCCCGCCGACCGCCCTGCTGGCCGTCACCCTCGGGCTGGTGCTGGGCGTCGCCGTCCACCCGGCCCTCCTCGCGGTGCCCGGCGCCTACCTGCTGGGCATCCTCGGCGGCGGGCTGGTCGGCGGCCGCGGCCTGTCCTTCAAGGCCAGGGCGATGCTGCCGGTGGCGCTCGCCACCATGCACCTCAGCTGGGGCTTCGGCTTCCTCACCTCGCCCCGCTCACTGGCCCGCCGGGTGATAGGCAGTGTCGGACCGGCCGCCAAGGACGTGCTCTCCAGGGCGAGTTGACGCCGACCCGGCAGGGGGGGGGGGGGGGAGAGCCCGGGGGGGGCGGGGTGGCGCGGGGCCCCACTCCCCGGGGCGGGCGCCCCCGGGCGGGGGGGGGCACCGCCTCTGTGTGGGCGGCGCGGGCACGA
>NZ_JBHWIJ010000334.1:3522-8660 GCF_042732255.1 Kitasatospora sp. NPDC059803
GCTGTGCGCCCCCGCGAGGGTGGGGCGCGCGGGGGGGGGGAGCGGCCCCCCGCGGGCGGGGGGGGGGCGGTTGGGGCTACCACCGGGGGGCGCTCGAGCCCGCGCCGCTATCGTCGGTGCGCATGGCGACAGTTGAGGGCGGGCCCGGCGTGGCCCGGATCGAGCCGAGCGCGGACGTCGACGAACGGGCCGTCATCGGCGCGGGGACGACGGTCTGGCACCTCGCCCAGGTCCGCGAGGGCGCGGTGGTCGGCGCCGAGTGCGTGATCGGCCGCGGCGCCTACGTCGGCCCGGGCGTCCGGATCGGGGACCGGGTCAAACTGCAGAACCACGCGCTGGTGTACGAGCCCGCGCTGGTCGAGGACGGGGTGTTCATCGGCCCCGCCGCCGTCCTCACCAACGACCGCCACCCCCGCGCGGTGACCCCCGACGGTCGGCCCAAGCGTCAACAGGACTGGCACGCCGAAGGGGTGACGCTCCGTCAGGGCTGTTCGATCGGCGGCCGGGCGGTCCTGGTCGCCGGGGTGACGGTCGGCCGCTGGGCGCTGGTCGCGGCCGGCGCGGTGGTCCACCGGGACGTCCCGGACTTCGCCCTGGCCGCCGGCGTCCCGGCCCGCCGGATCGGCTGGGTCGGCCGCGCCGGCGAGCCGCTGCAACCCGTCGGCGACGGCCGCTGGCGCTGCCCCCGCACCGGCGAGCACTACCGGGAGACGGACGGCACCCTCGCTCCGGAGTAGGGCCCAGGGCCCCTAGCTACTTGGCGCACGCGTCGGTGTCGTCCGCCTGCACCCGCTGGAGGTCCTTCGGCGCCTCGGTCGGGGCCGCCGCCGGAGCGGCGAGGACGTCCTTGCCGAGCACCAGCACCAGCGGGCCCTTCGGATCCGCCTTCGGGTCCGGCCGGACGGCGTCGCCCGGCAGGCCGAGCGCGGCGGCCAGGGCGGCGGCCGCGGCGTCCTGCCCGGTCGGGAAGGACACCGTGGTGGTTGCGGTGACGGGCGCGTCGGGGGCGGTGGTGGCCTTGGCGAAACCCTTGGTGCGGAGCTTTTCCACGGTGGGCCCCGACTGCCCGCGCGTCCCGCTGCCGTTGCGCACCGTCACCCGGACGTCCTTGGGGTCCACCGTCGGGGCGGCGGCGGTCGGGGTCGCCGGTGCGGTCTCCGGTGCGGCCGTGGCGGCGTCGGCGGGGGCGGCGGTCTCGGTCAGCGAGCGGTCGCCCGCGACCATCGAGAACAGCTGCCCGGCGTCCGGCTGCTTGAGCACCAGCCGGTCCTTGTCCTTGGGGTCGTCCAGGACCGGCACGGTGGCGAAGGTGATGTTCTTGGTGTCCACCTTGCTGAGGTCCAGCGCGAGGTCCTTGAGCTTGTCGACGCTGCCGATCCCGGAGTCCACGGTGAGCGCCTTGGTGGCGGCGTCGGCGAGCTTGTAGAGCTTGCTCGGGCTGGTCAGGGTGTCGTCGCTCTTGATCTTGCGGATCATCGAGCTGATGAACTGCTGCTGGAGCGGGATGCGGGTGAGGTCGCCGCCGAAGCCGACGGCGTGCCGGGTGCGGACGAAGGCCAGCGCCTCGTCGCCCTGGACCACGTGTCGGCCCTTGCTCATCTTCAGGTGCGAGTCCTTGTCGTTGATGTCCTTGGCCGCGCAGACCTCGACCCCGCCGACGGCGCTGGACAGCGTCTTCACCGCCTCGAAGTTGACCTGCACGAAGTGGTCGACCCGAATCCCGGTCATCTTCTCGACGGTCTTCCAGGTGCAGCCCGGGTCGCGCCCCTCCTGGCCGAGGCTGTTGTTGAACATGTCCCGCGCGGAGCCGGGGATCTTCTTGCCGCTGCCGCTCTGGCACTCCGGGATCGGCACCATCAGGTCGCGCGGGATGCTGATCGCGGTCGCGTTGGAGCGGTCCTTGGAGATGTGGAACAGCAGCGTGGTGTCGGCGTGCCCGACGCTGCCCTCGTTGCCGTACTCGCGGCCGAGGCCCTGCCGGCTGTCGGTGCCCAGCACCAGGATGTTGAGCGCGTCCCCGGCGGCCTTGGGCCGTTCCTCCTCGTTGCCCAGCTGGACCTTGACGGAGGTCAGGTTGCTGTTGAAGTGCTGGTACAGGTAGTACGCCCCGCCGCAGCCCGCGACCATCACCAGGGCGCCGGCCCCGGCGGTCCACTTGAGCGCCCGGCGGCGCCGGGTCCGCTTGGCGGCGGCGGCCGCCCGCCGCCGGGAGTCGCGGCGGCCCGGCCCGGGGACGTCGGCGGTCCCGGTCCCGGCCGACTCGGTGGCCGGCGTCTCCCCGGGGGCTCTCCGGTCGGCCGTCCGGCGGCGCTGCCCGGGGATGCCGGCGGCCGGGTCGAGGCGGTACTGGCCGGTTTCCGGGTCGCGCGTCCACTGGTCGGCGGGATCGACCTCCGGTTTGTCCTGCTGCACGGGGGTTCCCTACCTCCGACCGGTCACGACTCCGGCTCGCCCGTTCGGCGGGCCGATCCGGACACACTAGACGAGCCGAACGGCTGAATCGTTCCGGTGTGATCTGCGCCATGTCCAGGTAATGGCCGGGTAAAGCCCCCTGGGTGTGCGGGATTTCCGGAAAACCCGCGCCGACCTGCGGCGCAGCCGCGATCAGTGCTGCGCGCAGGCGTCCACGTCGGCCGTGCGTCCCTCGAAGGTGGGCGAGGCGTCCGCCGAAGGTGACGCCTTCGCCGGAGCCCCCGCAGCCCCCACGGCCCCGGCCGCCCCGTCCGACCCCGCACCCGCACCCGCCGCCACCGGACTTGGACTTGGACTCGGGCTCGCGCCCGCCCCGACGCCCGCCCCGGCGCCCGCCCCGGCGACGGCACCCGGCGACGGCGCCGAACCGGGCGGCCGGACGGCGACCGACCGGTCGTCCCGCAGCGCGGTGAACAACTGGGTGGTCTGCGGCTGCACGAACTCGTCCCGGTCCGAGTCGTACCGGTACGGGCGGCGCGGCGCGGTCAGGAGCACCACGTCCGCCGAGGGGATGTCCCGCAGGTCCTGGGTGAGGTCGTACAGCGCCCCGAGCGAGGACAGCCCGCCGTCCGCCTTGACCGAGGAGGTGGCCGCGTCCAGCACCGGCCACAGCCGCGCCGGGTTCAGCAGCACGCCCTGCGACTGCACCTTGCGGATCAGCGCGGCCAGGAACTGCTGCTGACGGCCCATCCGCTGGGTGTCGCTGCCGTCGCCCAGGCTCTCCCGGGCCCGGACGTAGCCGAGTGCCTGCTCGCCGTGCAGGGTCTGCCGCCCGGCGGGCAGGTCGAGTCTGGCGTCCTTGTCGTGGATCGCCTGCGGGACGCACACCTCGACCCCGCCGATCGCGTTCACCATCGTCTTGAAGCCGTTGAAGTCGAGGATCACGTAGTGGTCGATCCGGATGCCGCTGAGCTGCTCGACGGCGCGGATCGAGCAGGCCGCGCCGCCCATCTCGAACGCCCAGTTGAACTGCATCAGCCCGGCCTTGCTGCGGGTGCCGTCGGGCTTCTCGCAGGCGGGGACGGTGACCATGACGTCGCGCGGGATGGAGACCGCCGTCGCGTGCTTCCGGTCGGCGGCCAGGTGCAGCAGGATCGTGGTGTCCGAGCGCTGGGTGCCCGGCTCGCCGCCGTACGAGGAGTTGGTGCCGGAGCGGTCGTCGCTGCCGATCAGCAGGATGTTCTCGGAGCCCTTGGCCCCGGCGGTCCGGCTCGGCCGCTCGGCCTCCAGCCGGGCGAGCAGTCGGTCGGTGGCCGAGTCGGTGCGGATGTTGCCGTCCAGCGTGCGGTAGGCGATCCAGAGCAGTGCCCCGGTGGCGACCAGCAGGAACGCGACGACGCCGGCGGTGATCATCAGCCACCGCCGGCGCCGACGCGGGCGTCCGGGTTCGGAAGGGTGCGCATCCGTCGGGGGCGGGTCGGTCGGGGGGTGCGCGGTGTCGTCCTCGGCCATGGCAGGGATCCCTACCCGCCCGGCCCGACCCGGGGGTTACCCGAGGCGCAGTGTCACCCGTTCGGATTCGGTCCGCTTCTCCCACTGCTCGGGGTCGAGCCCCTGCGAGTTGCGGCACAGCACCACCGAGGCGCCGGACGCCAGCGGCGCCAGCAGACCGGCCTCCAGGCCGGTCCAGTCGTCGAACGAGAAGGTGGACAGCACCCGGTCGCCGGGCTTCAGTCCGAGCCGGGCGGCCCCCTCCCGGGCCAGCGCGACGGTCTGCTCGCCGGTCAGCTTCAGCGGCAGCCCGTCCACGGCGGTCTCCAGCGCGTGGCCGTCCGGGGCGACGGGCGAGTACGGCGCGAAGCGGTCGCCCTGGCCGGGCACCTCGGCGGCGTAGTCGAGGAAGCCGTCGGGGCGCTGCGGGAAGCGTCCGCCGAGCGGGCGCAGGGCCAGGGCCACCCGCTCGCCCTCGCAGGCGTGGGCGGCCGCCAGTCCGTCCGGGCCGCTGACCACCAGGTCGGCGGCGGCCGGGTCGCCGCCGGGCACCACCGCCACCCCGACCGACCAGCAGGCCAGCAGCCAGACGGCGCTCTGCCAGTGGGCGGGGAGCAGCAGTACGGCCCGGTCGCCCGGGCCGGCGTTCAACTCGTCCTGGAGGAGGTTGGCCGTCTTGGCCACCCAGTTGTCGAAGGTCCGGGCGGACAGTTCCACCCGTTCACCGGTGGCGTCGTCGTAGAAGGTGACCAGCGGGGCCGCGGGATCGACCGTGGACGTGCCGCCTCGCAGATATGCGTGCAGCAGTTCGACGGGGGTGCGGGCATCGGCAGCGAAATGCGCAGTCATGGTGCGCCCCAGCCTACGGCCTTCGAGTGGGCCGTCGGGAGGGGTGGCGGACCGGGCGCGAGGCGACGTGGCGAGTGGCCCGATTTGCCGCCACCATCCGGTTTATGCGCCTTTCCCTCCCGGCCGCCGTGCTCGCCGGCTGCACCGTCGCCCTGCTCCTCCAGCCCGCCGCCGCCACCGCCGGCCCGGCCGACCCCGACGGCGCCCGGCGCCGCGGCTCCGCCGGCGGCGGGTCGGTCACCTCGCTGCCGCTCGGCCCCGGCCCGGCCCTTGGGGGCCGCCCCCCCACCCCCCGGGGTGTGAGACCACAGACGCGGGGGGGGGGGCGGCGCCGGGGCGAGGGCTGGGGCATGGGCGCGCCGGGTGGCGAGCTGGTCCAGCAGGGT
>NZ_JBHWIJ010000335.1:0-4993 GCF_042732255.1 Kitasatospora sp. NPDC059803
CCTCGGACTCGCCCACAACGGCACGACCTGGCAAATCCAGGCCACCACCTGACAGCACGGCCCGGATCAACCCAAGATCTTCATCAGCCTTCTAGGCCCTTGCCGGGCCGATCTCGCCGGGCCCGGATCGGCCGGACAGGACCCGGCCACTCGTGACGGGTCACGCCGGGTACCCGAAGCACCCCCGGCGAATCCTTGACGCTGGCATGCCACCGCCGAAAGGATGCCCGGACCGCCCACCCGGCCCGCGGCAGCGCCCGCCGGCCGCCCGACCCCTGGGGACCAGCCTTGGCCGTCCGCCCGCTGCTTCGCCGCGCCGCCCGCCTCCTCGGCGCCGCCGCCCTGACCCTCGCCGGCACCCTCACCGCCGCCGCCCCCGCCCACGCCGACTTCGGCACCGACTACCACGACCCGGTCACCGCCACCCGGCCGCTCACCCGCCCCGACACCCGCTCCTGCACCGTCGAGGTGATGCACGACCAGCAGTTCCGCAACGGCTACGGCAACCCGCCCGACACCCCGTACACCACCACCCTCACCCCGCCCGCCGACTGCGCCGGGCCCTGGTCGGCGGTGGTCCTGGACCTCCACGGGCAGGTCGCCGGGCGGCAGTTCGACCGCATCTTCAGCGCCCGCGTCGGCGGCGTCCAGGTGCTGCTCTCCTCCACCCCCGAGCCGTCCAAGGACGGCATCGAATGGAAGCTGGAGCGCGATCTCACCCGCTACGCCCCGCTGTTCGCCGCCGGACCGCAGCCGTTCTCCCTCGACCTCGCCAACGTCACCGACGCCACCTACACCGGCGTCTTCACCATCAGCGCCAGTGTCACCTTCTACACCGCGAACGACCGCCGGCCCGCCGCCCACGCCGCCGACCGCCTGCTCACCACCGGGCCGTTCGCGCTCACCCAGGCCGCCCCCGCCGCCACCCGCGAGCTCACCTTCCCGCAGAACCTCGAACGCCTCACCGCCGAGGTCTACACCCGGGGCGGCGGCGCCTGCGAGGAGTTCGCCTACGCCTCCGCGCCCGACGCCTTCGTCAGCGCCAACCCCGGCCTCGGCTCCTGCGGCAAGGGCCCGTTCCGCGAACTGCGGCTCACCGTCGACGGGCGGACGGCCGGCGCGGTCTGGCCCTACCCCGTCATCTACACCGGCGGGTGGGACCCACTGCTCTGGCGACCCGTCCCCGGCGTCTTCGCCTTCGACCTGCCCGCCTACCGGCTCGACCTCACCCCCTACGTCGGACTGCTGCTCGACGGCCGCCCGCACACCGTCGGCATCGCGGTGAACGCCAGCGAGGCACAGAACAACGACACCTGGACCGGCCAGATCAACCTCTTCGCCGACGTCGACCACGGCACCGCCCGCACCACCGGGCAGCTCACCGACCACCGGGTCGCCCCCGAGGCCGCCGTCGACACCCGGCTCACCGACCACGGCGGCGGCAGCGGCGACTGGACCGTCACCGCCGGCCGGCACGACCTCGCCCGCGGCTGGGTCCAGACCTCGCACGGCCGGATCACCACCGAGGTCCGCGACGACCTCGCCTTCCGCTCCGCCCAGCAGCTGCGCGACAGCGGCAACGACGTGACCCTGCACAACCGCACCGACCTCACCCGCACCACCGCCACCTGGGGCGGCGGCCCGCACCGCACCACCACCGTGCGCGAGGGCGAACCGCTGGACGTCACCTACCGCGTCACCCACGACGCCGCCGGCAACACCGACCAGCAGACCGCCATGGACCTCGGCTACCACCGCGAGAGCACCGCGGCCACCGGCGGCCACGTCACCGAACGCTCCACCGTCGACCACACCCTGCGCCCCACCGCCCGCCGCCACGACGGCGACTCCACCGTCCGCACCGGCACCAGCACCGAGGACTACCGCAGCACCGGGCCCGACGGGCCGTACCACCGCACGCTCTCCTTCGTCGACGGCTGGCCGAAGCCGTAACATCGCCCGAAATCTCCCGACTTGCGAAATCCATCCGATTTCAGGCGGTTGACCCCTGGTGCACACGGCGTGGGAAGCGCATGATGGGAAGTGGACCTGCGAGGCAGCTGAAGGAGTTCGACCGCAGGAGGCAGTGGTGACAGATCGAGACGGATCAGGGTCTGCCACTGGTACTACCTCGGTCGACGATCGAACTGCCGGCCGGAGGACACGATGTCCGGAGGCCACCCCCGCCTCGTAGGTTCCCCGGGGGCCCCCCGCGCCCCCCCCCCGCCCAGGGGGCGGCCCGAGCCGCCCGGGGGCCCCCGCCCCGGGCGGCGCCTCTCGCGCGCCCCCCCCCCCCCCCCCCTGGTGGGGCCCCCGCGCCCTCGGCGCCCCCCCGCGCCCCGGTCCCCGCGTCCGTCGCGGCAGGGGCCCGTCGCCGCGGTGCCCGTCACTGCGGCACCGGGTAGCCCATCTCCCAGGCGTGGACGGCGATGCCGACCCGGTTCGCCACCCCGAGCTTGCGCTGGACGCTCGCGACGTGCGTCTTCACCGTGCCCGGCGAGATGAACAGTTCGGCGGCGATGTCCGCGTTCGTCCGGCCCGCCGCCACGTGACCGGCGATCTCCATCTCCCGCTCGGTCAACGGCACCACCGGCGCCGAGCGGGGCTCCGGACGGCGCGGCGCCGTCACCTGCCGCAGCAGCCGTACCGTGACCGACGGACTGATCAGGCTCTCCCCGTCCGCCGCCGCCCGCACCGCCTCGACGAGCAGCGCCGGCCCCGAGCGCTTCAGCAGGAACCCGGACGCACCGTGCCGCAGCGCCGGGTACACGTACTCGTCCAGGTCGAAGGTGGTCAGCACCACCACCCGCACCGGCTCCGCCACCCCCGGCCCGGCCAACCGCCGGGTCAGCTCCAGTCCGTCCATCCGCGGCATCCGGATGTCCACCAGCGCGACGTCCGGGCGCAGTTCGGCCGCCAGTTCCAGCGCGGCCAGCCCGTCGGCGGCCTCCCCCACCACCTCGATGTCCGGCTGCGCCGCCAGGATCCGCCGGACGCCGCGCCGGACGCCCTCCTGGTCGTCCGCGATCAGCGTACGGATGATCCGCGGGCACTCACCGTTCGCACTCGTCACACCGTTCGTACTCGTCACGGCAGGCAGTCTGCCACGCCCGTCCGGACCGCCGGCCCCGCCCGCCGCCAATGCGGCCCGGTGGGTGGGAAGTTCACGTCACGAGCTCGGCGGGCGGGAAGTTCACGTCACGGGCCCGACGGACGGGAGGTTCACGTCACGAGCCCGGCGGGCGGGAAGTTCACGTCACGGGCCCGGCGCGGTTCACCGACGCCCGGTGAGGCTGGCGGCCATGAACGCTTCCAGTGGACATCCCCCCGTCAGCCGCCGCGGGATCCTGGCCGGTGCCACCGGTCTCGGTCTCGGCGGCGCCGTCTCCCTCTCCGGCATCGCGGCCACGCCCGCCGCCGCCTCCCCGCTGCTGCTGGAGCGGCCGGACCGCTCCGGCGCCCCGCGTGTCGCCGGGCTGCACCTCCAGTTCGGCTCGGACGCCTCGCGCGAGGTCGTGGTCTCCTGGCACACCACCGCCTCGGTCGGCAACCCCCGTGTCCGGTACGGCACTTCGAACGGCGACTTGGGCCGCAGCGTGCAGGCCGACACCAGCACCTACCGGGACGCCAAGTCCGGCACCGAGGTCCAGATCCACCACGCCCGGCTGAGCGGCCTGCACCCCGACACGGACTACGTGTACGCCGCCGTCCACGACGGCGCCACCCCGGAGCTCGGCACCGTCCGCACCGCCCCGCGCGGCCGGGCCGCCTTCACCTTCACCAGCTTCGGCGACCAGGGCACCCCCACCCTCGGCAAGAAGACCGCGAACGGCTACGCCAACGACAACCTGGGCAGCCCCGCCGCCGGCGACACCACCGCCGGAGTCGAGCGGATCGCCCCGCTGTTCCACCTCGTCAACGGGGACCTCTGCTACGCCAACCTCGCCACCGACCGGGTCCGCACCTGGTCCGACTGGTTCGAGAACAACAGCCGCTCCGCCCGCCACCGCCCCTGGATGCCCGCCGCCGGCAACCACGAGAACGAGCGCGGCAACGGCCCGACCGGCTACGGCGCCTACCAGGCCTACTTCGACCTCCCCCCGTCCGGCTCCGACGACGAACTGCACGGCCTCTGGTACGCGTTCACCGCCGGCGCGGTCCGCGTCATCAGCCTCAACAACGACGACGTCGCCTACCAGGACGCCGGCGACTCCTACGTCCACGGCTACTCCGGGGGCGCCCAACAGCGCTGGCTGGAACGGGAGTTGGCCGCCGCCAACGCGAACCCCGAGATCGACTGGATCGTGGTCTGCATGCACCAGGTCGTCATCTCCACCGCCGACAAGTTCAACGGCGCCGACCTCGGCATCCGCGAGACCTGGGTGCCGCTGTTCGACAAGTACGGCGTCGACCTGGTGGTCTGCGGCCACGAGCACCACTACGAGCGCTCGCACCCGATCCGCGGCCAGCAGCAGACCGACACCCGCACCCCCATCCCGGTCGCCACCGACACCCGGACCATCGACACCACCCGGGGCACCGTTCACATGGTGATCGGCGGCGGCGGCACCTCCGCCCCCTCCAACGGCCTCTTCTTCGAGCCCGCCAAGGCCCGCGTCATCACCGGCGTCGGCGCCGTCGACCCGGCCACCGGCAAGCGGCCCCCGCAGTACGTGATCGAGGACGCCCCCTGGTCCGCCTTCCGCGACGCCGACAACCCGTACGGCTTCGCCGCCTTCGAGGTCGACCCGGGCGAGCGCGGCGGCCGGACCACCATCGACGTCACCTACTACTCCGTCAGCGGCCCGTACGGAGACCTCGTCCCCGTCGACCGCTTCACGCTCACCCGCCCGCGCGGCGCCCGCGGCGGCGGCCGGGGACGCTGACCCCGGCCGCGCCCGTCGGGGTGGGGCGGGCACCCGCCGCCCCCCCCACCGGGCGGGTCGGGTGGGCCCCGCGGCCGAACGCAACGAGCCCCCCGCGCCCCCCACGG
>NZ_JBHWIJ010000335.1:5003-8659 GCF_042732255.1 Kitasatospora sp. NPDC059803
GGGGGGGCGCCGGGGGGGGGGGGGGGGGCCGCGCCCCCGGGCGGCGCCGGGGGGGGGGGCGCGCCCCCCGGCCGCCCCCCCCACGGCGCGGTACCGTTCCTCCGCGCGCCCGAACGCACCGATCACACCGATCACCCGAGCGCCCTGAACGCCCTGGAGGCCCGCCCGATGCCCGTCGACCGCCCCGCCGACGGCACCGGGAACGTCGGCCGCCCCGACTACGGCCGACTCGCCGCCGTCGGCCCGTACTTCGCGCTCGACACCCCCGCCGAACCCGGCGCGGGACCGCCCCCGGGCTTCCGGCCGCTGCCCGAGCTGTACGGCACCGGCGCGCCGGCGCGGCGGGCCGGGGGGATCGGGGGGGTGGGCCAGCGTCGCGCCCCCCCCGCCCCCCGGGTCGCGCGGAGGTACCCCCACCTCGGACTGGCCGCCCGCTTCTGGTCGGTGGGCCTCGGGGCGGCCGTCCTGTTGGGTACGGTCCCGACGCTGGAGCACGCCTGGGTGCGGATCCCGGATCAGGGGCCGCTCGACCTCTGGACGCCGCCGGAGCCCCCGCTCCCCGCCCCGTTCCCCGCTTCGCTCCCCACTCCGCTCCCGCTCGCCGACCAGCTGTACGAGGCCGTCCTGGTAGGCCAGTTGGAGCCGCTGGCGGCGGCGGTGCGGTCCGCCGTCCCGCTCTCCGCCCGGCTGCTGACGGGCAACGCCGCCTCCGCCCTGGCCGGTACGCTGCGAGTCCTGGACGCCCACGCGCCGGGCCCCGCACGGGCGTTGGTCGCGGAGCTGCTCGCGCGCCCGCCGCTGGCCGGCACCGGGACGCTGCGGACCGGCCCGCGCGGCGCAGCCTTCCGACGGACGAGCTGCTGCCTGTACTACCGGGTGGGGCCGGGCGCCGGGGTCTGCGGCGACTGCTGCTTCACCCGGCCTCCCGCGCCAAAACGGGGCTGATACATCCAGGAGTGCAGGTCATATCCGGGCCTCCGGTCAGCCGTCGTCCGTCAGCCGTGTCCGTCAGCCATCAGCCGTCGCCCGCCAGCTGGAGGTGCCCCCGCACCAGGTGGTGCACGCAGGCGACGGTGTGCACCTCGGCGGCGGCCCGGGCCCCGGCCGCGTCGCCGGCCAGGACGGCGACCAGGATCTCCCGGTGCTGCTCGGCGAACCGTTCCTGGTCGGGGCCGTGCGGTGCGGGCAGCCAGAGCAGCGGCCCGAGTTCGGCCTGGAGCCGGACGGCGAGCCGGGTGAGGCGCACGGACTGGGCGGCGACGGCGAGTTCGATGTGGAAGCGGGCGTCGGCGCGGCGCTGCTCGGCGGGCCCGGCGGCGTCGCGCAGGTCGTGCACCAGCCGGGTGAGCCGGGGCGCGAGGTCGGCGGGGGCGCGTTCGGCGGCGAGCCGGGCGGCGGTGCCGGAAACGGCCAGTTCCTCGTCGCCGAGATCGCGCAGGTCGACGGTGGCGAGGTCACGCAGCCGGGCGAGTTGGAGGCGTTCGGAGCCCTCGCCGGGGGTGCGGACGAAGCTGCCGCCGTTGCGGCCGCGCCGGGTCTCGATCAGGTCGGCCTCGCGGAGCAGGGCGAGCGCCTCGCGGACGGTGCCGTTGGCGACGCCGAGCCGGTCGGCGAGGTCGTTCTCACTGGGCAGTTGGTCCCCGTCGGCGACCAGGCCGAGGGCGATCGCCTCGGTGATCCGGCGGGCCACGGCATCGGCGCGGCCGAGGTCGGTCAATGGCGCGAGGACGGCGCTGAGCAGCGGGGTCGTGCTCCCGATCGTCGCCACGCCGGCCCCCTCCTCGATCACCGTCGGACTGGGTGCTCCCGGCAGGGTACCTCCCGGTCGGGCACGCACCCTTGCCGCTAGAAACCCGATCTCATATGTTTTCCCGCGATCCCGGTCCGAGCACCACCCCCGGTAAGCCCTCACGCGTCACGCCACGTTCCCAGGAGCAGGAGCAGGTCATGACCGATGCCAGCGCACGTGCCACCTCCCCGACCGGCCCCCTCCCCCCTCAGGGCCCCGACATCGATGCCGATGCCGATGCCGCTCGGCTGGCCGCCCTCGGCTACACCTCCGAGTTCAAACGCGACATGAGCCTCTGGGCGAACTTCTCCCTCGGCTTCACCTACCTCTCCCCGGTCGTCGGCGTGTACACACTCTTCGCCTCCTCCCTCGCGACCGCCGGCCCGCCGATGGTGTGGAGCTTCCTGATCGCCGGGGTCGGCCAGTTGCTGGTGGCGCTGGTGTTCAGCGAGGTGGTCGCCCAGTTCCCGGTGGCGGGCGGGGTGTACCCGTGGGCGCGCCGGCTCTGGGGCCGCACCTGGGGCTGGCTGACCGGCTGGGTGTACCTGCTGGCGCTGATGTCCACCATCGCGGCGGTCTCCTACGGCGCCGGCCCGTACGTGGCCGCGCTGCTGGGCGTCGAACCGAGCACAGCGACGACCGTCTGGTGCGCGCTCGGCCTGCTGCTGCTCGCCACCGTGATCAACCTGGGCGGCACCAAGGTGCTGTCGGCGGCGGCCGTGTTCGGCTTCGCCGCCGAGCTGCTGGGCGCTCTGGCGGTCGGCGCCTGGCTGCTGCTGACCCACCGCTACCACGGCCTCGGCGTGGTCTTCGACCGCTTCGGCGCGGGCGACGGCGGCTCATACACCGACGCCTTCCTGGCCGCCGGACTGATCGCGGTCTTCCTCTTCTTCGGCTTCGAGGCGTGCGGCGACGTCGCCGAGGAGGTGCCGAACCCCGGTCGACAGATCCCCAAGTCGATGCGGCGCACCCTCTACGTCGGCGGCGCGGCGGCGATCGGCGTCAGCCTGGCGCTGGTGATGTCGATCCAGGACATCGGCGCGGTGGTCTCCGGCGACGACAAGGACCCGGTGGCCTCGGTGCTGCACGACGCGTTCGGCGCCACCGGCGCCCGGGTGGTGATCGGCGTGGTGCTGATCTCGTTCCTGTCCTGCGTGCTGAGCCTCCAGGCGGCGGCGAGCCGGCTGGCGTACTCCTTCGCCCGGGACCGGATGATCGTGGGCAGCCGGCTGCTCGCCACCGTCTCGGACCGCCTGCGGGTGCCGCTGTACGCGCTGCTGCTCGCGGCGGCAGTGCCGGGCGTGATCATCGTCGGCGCCTCGGCGCTCTCCGAGGGCGCCCTGACGAAGATCATCTCCTTCTCCAGCATCGGCATCTACCTGGCCTTCCAGATGGTGGTGCTGGCCGCCCTGCGCGCCCGGCTGCGCGGCTGGCGCCCGAGCGGGGACTTCCGGCTCGGCCGCTGGGGCCTGGCGGTGAACATCGGCGCGCTGGTGTACGGGCTCGCCGCGATCGTCAACATCTGCTGGGGCCGCACCCCGGACGCCGCCTGGTACGACGACTACCTCGTGCTGCTCTCGGCCGTGGCGGTGCTCGCGGCCGGCGGGCTCTACCTGCTGCTGGCCCGCCCGCACCTGCGCAGCGACGCCCCGTCCGGCGACGCGACGACCCCTGCCGGGGACGCCCGATGACCCTCACCCCTGGAGGAATCCCCGTCGCCGCCTTCGGCCGCGTCCCGGACGACGGGCACCCCGAAGGCGCGCCATGAGCCCGGAGTCATGAACCCGGAGTCACGGAACCGGAGTTACGAAACCGGAGCCATGAGTCCGGAGCCGCGAAACCGGCCCGCGCCCGGCTTGTCCAGAGC
>NZ_JBHWIJ010000336.1:0-8646 GCF_042732255.1 Kitasatospora sp. NPDC059803
CACCGTGCATGACGGGCCGGGGCGGGCCGGGTTACGCCCGACCGGGGGTGCGGACGCCGGAGGGGGGGGGCGGGGGGGCCGGCACCCCCCCCCCCCCCCGACCCGCGGGGGCGCGGGGCGGGGCCGCCGGCCCCCCCCCGGCTTGTCGGTCAGTCGGTCTCTTCTTCCTCCACCCACCCCATGGTGCGCTCCACGGCCTTGAGCCACTTCTTGTACTCGCGCTCCCGGGTGGCCTCGTCCATGCGCGGGGTCCATTCGGCGGCGCGGTGCCAGTTGGCCCGCAGTGTGTCGAGGTCGGTCCAGAAGCCGACGGCGAGTCCGGCTGCGTAGGCGGCGCCGAGGGCGGTGGTCTCGGCCACGTACGGGCGCTCGACCGGGACGTCCAGGACGTCGGCGATGTTCTGCATGAGCAGGTTGTTGCTGGTCATGCCGCCGTCGACCTTGAGGGCGGTGAGCTCGACGCCGGAGTCCTTCTGCATGGCGTCGACGACCTCGCGGGTCTGCCAGGCGGTGGCCTCCAGGACGGCCCGGGCCAGGTGGCCCTTGGTGACGTACCGGGTCAGGCCGGCGATCACACCGCGGGCGTCGGAGCGCCAGTACGGGGCGAACAGGCCGGAGAAGGCCGGGACGAAGTAGGCGCCGCCGTTGTCCTCGACGGTGTTGGCGAGGGTCTCGATCTCGGCGGCGGTGGAGATGATGCCGAGCTGGTCGCGCAGCCACTGGACGAGCGAGCCGGTGACGGCGATCGAGCCTTCCAGGGCGTAGACCGGGGCCTGGTCGCCGATCCGGTAGCCGACGGTGGTCAGCAGGCCGTGGTACGAGTTGACGATCTTCTCGCCGGTGTTGAGCAGCAGGAAGGTGCCGGTGCCGTAGGTGGACTTGGCCTCGCCCTCGTCGAAGCAGGTCTGGCCGAACAGCGCGGCCTGCTGGTCGCCGAGCGCGGAGGCGACCGGGACGCCGGCCAGGTCGCCGACGGCCTCGCCGTAGACCTCGGCGGAGGAGCGGATCTCCGGCAGGACGGCCATCGGCACGCCGATCGACTCGGCGATCTTGTCGTCCCACTGCAGGGTGTGCAGGTTCATCAGCATGGTGCGGCTGGCGTTGGTGACGTCGGTGACGTGCTTGCCGCCGTTGACACCACCGGTGAGGTTCCAGATCACCCAGGTGTCCATGGTGCCGAACAGGATGTCGCCGGCCTCGGCGCGCTCGCGCAGGCCCTCGACGTTGTCCAGCAGCCAGCGGATCTTCGGACCGGCGAAGTAGCTGGCGAGCGGGAGGCCGGTCTCGCGGCGGAAGCGGTCCTGGCCGACGTTGCGGCCGAGCTCGCGGCAGAGGCCCTCGGTGCGGGTGTCCTGCCACACCAGCGCGTTGTGGACCGGCTCGCCGGTGTTCTTGTCCCACAGGACGGTGGTCTCGCGCTGGTTGGTGATGCCGATCGCGCGGATGTCGTCCTTGGTCAGGCCGGCCTTCTCCAGCGCGCCGCGGACGACCGACTGCACCCGGGTCCAGATCTCGGCGGCGTCGTGCTCGACGTAGCCGGGCTGCGGGAAGATCTGCCGGTGCTCCTGCTGGTCGACGGCGACGATCCGGCCGTCGGCGCCGAAGATGATGCAGCGGCTGGAGGTGGTGCCCTGGTCGATCGCGGCGATGTAGTTGCCAGTGGAGGTCATCAGAGGGTCCTCGGCTCAGGATTCGGGGGTTCGGGGTGGGTGGGCCCGACGTAGTGGTCGGTCCCCGTGCTCGGCGGGTTCGAACCCGGCCCTTTAGAACATCGCGTTGTACAGACCGCCGGCCAGCGCGCCGCCGATCAGCGGGCCGACGACCGGAACCCAGGCGTACGACCAGTCGGAGCCGCCCTTGTTCGGGATGGGCAGCAGCGAGTGCACGATGCGCGGGCCGAGGTCGCGGACCGGGTTGATCGCGTAGCCGGTGGGGCCGCCCAGCGAGAGGCCGATGCCGACGACCGTGAGGGCCACGATCAGGGTGCTGAGGCCGCCGGCGGCCAGACCGTCGTTCTTGCCGAGGGTGAGGATCGCCATGCAGAGGATGAAGGTGCCGATGACCTCGGTGACGACGTTCTGGATCGGGTTCCGGATCTCGGGCCCGGTCGAGAAGATGCCGAGGGTGGGCTCCTCGTTGGCCTGGAACTGGCCGAGGTAGGTGAGCCAGACCAGCACGGCGCCGATCATCGCGCCGAGGAACTGGGAGCCGAGGTAGAGCGGCACCTGGTTCCAGTCGCCGCTCTTGATGGCGAGCGCGATGGTGACGGCCGGGTTGAGGTGGGCGCCGGACTTCGGAGCCGAGATGTAGGCGGCGATCAGGACCGCGAAGCCCCAGCCGAAGGTGATCGCCAGCCAGCCGGCATTGAGGGCCTTCGACTTCTTGAGGGTCACGGCGGCGCAGACGCCGCCACCGAGAAGTATCAGGGCGGCGGTGCCGAGGGTTTCGCCGACGAAGACGTCGCCGTTGGAGAACGCGGACACAAAGACTCCCTTGTCCATATGGCCCGGAGGTGTGGGTGGGGGCGGCCGGCCGATCGTTGTGCGGGTGAGCGCATCGGGGGATTGATCTTCCCGGCCATCGTTCGACAATGTCGACCGTTATGCGGAAGCTTCCTCCCCTGGTTGCCCTCGCGTCAAGGCAGGGTTACGGAGCTGTGACCCTTCCCCCGAAGTTACCCAGCGGAGCGGGCCAAACCGGGGCAAAACGCCAAGGCGCGGACAGGCCGATGCCCGTCCGCGCCTCAGCGTGACGATGTGGCCGCCGGTGCGGCCCGGGGTTTCAGAAGCGCCCGGCGCCCAGATCGCGCGAGATCGCCCGTGCCGCGCTGCGCACCGAGGCCACCAGCGACGGCTTCACGAAGCCGTCCTCGCAGACCCGCTCCACCGGGCCGCTGATGCACACCGCGCCCACCGGGTTGCGCCGCCGGTCCTGGATCAGCGCGCCGATCGAGGCCACGCCCTCCCAGGTCTCCTCGATCGAGTCCGTCCAACCGCGCTCACGGATCAGCGCGCACTCGGCGTCCACGTCGGCCGCCTCGGTCAGTGTCCGCAGGGTGTACGACTCGTACGGCCCGTCGCCCAACTCGCCGCGCGCGACCGGGTCGTAGGCCAGCAGCACCTTGCCCAGCGCGGTGCTGTGCAGCGGCTGCATCGAGCCGACCTCCAGCACCTGCCGGGTGTCGTCCGGCCGGAAGACGTGGTGCACGACCAGCACGCCCTGCTGGTGCAGCACCCCCAGGTAGACGGTCTCGCCGGCCGCCCGGGCCAGGTCGTCCGCCCAGACCAGCGCCCGTGCCCGCAGCTCGTGCACGTCCAGGTAGCTCTGCCCCAGCCGCAGCAGTTCGGCGCCCAGCTGGTACTTGCCGCTCTCCGGGTCCTGCTCGACGAACCCCTCCTGCTGGAGCGTGCGCAGGATGCCGTGCGCGGTGCCCTTGGCGAGTTCCAGCGCCGTCGCGACCTCGGACAGGCCCAGGCGGCGCTCACCGCCGGCCAGCAGGCGCAAGATCGCGGCGGCCCGGGAGAGCGACTGGATCGGGCCGGGCATGGGGACCTCCGCGCTGACAGGCGGTCGACATTGTCGACCGCAGTGGTAACGGGACGAGTCTGCCAGGCCGTCGCCGGTCCGTGCACCTTCCCCCTCGGTAACCCGCGCTCGGCCGTCCGTTAACCTCCGCCGCCCGCCGACCCGCCGCCTGCCGCCCGCCGTGCCGCCCACCCCCCGACGTCCCCTCACTCCCCGACGTCGCTCGAGCGCCCCCGGCGCACCGCGACTTCCGCCGCCAGCGCGGCGATCCCGTCCGGCCCCACCCGGCAGCAGCCGCCCACCAGCCGTGCGCCGCCCGCCAGCCAGCCGCCCACCCGGGCCGAGCGGAACGTCGGCTCGCCGCGCCAGTCCCGGCGCGCGGCGTCCCACTCCTCCCCGCTGTTCGGGTACACCACCACCGGCTTGCCGGTCACCTCGGCCGCCAGCGCCACCGCCCGGTCCGCGTCCTGCGGGGTGCAGCAGTTCACGCCCGCCGCCAGCACTTCGTCCACCCCGGCCGCCAGCGCGAACGCCTCCGCCAGCGGCTGGCCCGCCCTGGTCCGGTCGCCCGCCACGCTGAACGACAGCCAGGCCGGCACGCCCAGCCCGCGCACCAGCTCCAGCAGCGCCCGCGCCTCGTCCGCGTCCGGCACCGTCTCCAGCGCCAGCACGTCGGGCCCGGCTGCCGCCAGCGCCTCCAGCCGCGGCCGGTGGAAGGCCACCAGCTCCGCGGTGCTCAGCCCGTACCGGCCCCTGTACTCCGAACCGTCCGCCAGCACCGCCCCGTACGGCCCCACCGACGCCGCGACCCAGCGCCGCCGCCCGCCCGGCTCGGCCCGTGCCGCCTCCCGGGCCAGTTCCACGCTGCGCGCCAGCAGCCGTGCGGCCTGGGCCCGGCCCACTCCGCGCCGGGCGAAGCCCTCGAAGCTCGCCTGGTAGCTCGCCGTGATGGCGACGTCGGCCCCGGCCGCGAAGTACGCCCGGTGCGCCGCCACCACCGCCTCCGGCGCGTCCGCCAGCAGCCGCGCCGACCACAGCTCGTCGAGGAGGTCGTGCCCGGCCGCCGCCAGCTGGTTCGACATCCCGCCGTCCAGCACCAGCGGACCGGCCGCCAGCGCCGCGGCGAAGTCCGGCGGGGGAGCAGTGGGCATGGGGCCTCCTCGGGCGCGGTCGTTCCTGTTCACAGCCTAGAAGCCGGGCATCCCCGCGGACCCGGAAAACCATTTGCCGCCGGGGAACGGAATCGCTACGTTGTGCTCAGCCAGAGAACGACAGTACCCCGTACGGCGGCGAGCGCGGAGAGGAGCCGGTGATGGAAACGGACGACCCGTCCACCCCGCCCCCGACCACGCCCGCGAGCGAGCAGGACGAGCAGGAGTGGCTCGCCGCCTACGACCCGCGCGCCTACGCCCCGATCGCCGTCACCGTCGACGTGGTCGCCCTGACCTTGCGCCACAGCGGCCTGCACGTCCTGCTCGTCCAGCGCGGCGCCCCGCCCTACCAGGGCTGCTGGGCCCTGCCCGGCGGCTTCCTGCGCGCCGGAGAGGAGAGCCTGGACGAGGCCGCCGCCCGCGAACTCGCCGAGGAGACCGGCCTGCTCGGCGGCTCCGAAGTCGAGGCCGCGCTCTGCCGCGTCCACCTCGAACAGCTCGGCACCTACGGCGCCCCCGAGCGAGACCCGCGCATGCACGTCGTCTCCGTCGCCTACCTCGCCTTCGCCCCCGACCTGCCCGACCCGCAGGCCGGTACGGACGCCGCAGCCGCCACCTGGCACCCTGTCGCCGACCTCGACCTGGGCACCCGGCCCGGCGGCCGACCCCGAGCCGCCGGTGCGCCCGCCGACACCCACGGGGGTGGTGTCGGCGGGCCCACCGGCCAGTCCTCCCGCACGCTCGCCTTCGACCACGCGCGCATCCTCGCCGACGGCCTCGACCGCGTCCGGGCCAAACTCGAGTACAGCCCGCTCGCCACCGCCTTCCTGCCCTACGACTTCACCATCCCCGACCTGCGCGCCGTCTACGAGGCCGTCTGGGACGAGAAGCTCCACCCCGGCAACTTCCACCGCAAGGTCCTCTCCGTCCCCGGCTTCGTCGAGAGCACCGGCGCCACCACCGCCCGCGGCGGCGCCCGCGGCGGCCCCCGGGCCCGCACCTACCACGCCGGAGACGCCAGCCTCCTGCACCCCGCCCTGCTCCGCCCCACCCGCGACGGCGAACTCCGCTGACGGCCGCCGCGCGCACCCGGCTACCATCCGGCCATGACCACTGACAACCCGACACGCGCGGTCAACCAGCCGTTCTCCCACTGCCACTTCTGCGGCACCTCCTACCCGGCCGGCACCGACGGCTGGCCCCGCACCTGCCCCGGCTGCGCCGAGATCAGCTACCGCAACCCGCTGCCCGTCGTGGTCACCCTCCTCCCGGTCACCCGCCCCGACGCCGACCCCACCCTCGTCGTCATCCGCCGCACCATCGAGCCCGGCTACGGCCAACTCGCCTTCCCCGGCGGCTACGTGGACTACGGCGAGAGCTGGCAGCAGGCGTGCGTGCGCGAACTGTGCGAGGAGACCGGCATCCTGGCCGACGCCGCCGACATCACCCTGGTCGCCACCGACTCCGACGCCAGGGGCGGCTTCCTCTGCCTCTTCGGCCTGCTCCCGGCCCGTCCGCTCGCCGAACTCCCGCCCTCGCGCCCCACCGACGAGACCGACGGCTGGCAGCTCGCCGCCCCCGACACCCCGCTCGCCTTCCCCTTCCACACCCGGGTCTCCCGCTCCTGGTTCGGCGGCGAGTTCAGCGGTGAGTCCAGCGGCGGAATCTCCGGCCGCTGACCGGCCCGGCACCCACCGGGCGGACCCTGGCGCAGCGGCCGCTCACATGGCATGGTCTGCACCGACAGCCCAACCGGACGGGCCTGCCACAAGCACTCCCGTCCCCACCACCGGCCGGGAGACCACCACCGTGAGCACCCCACCCCAGGACCAGCCGCTCTGGCGCCCCAACCCCGCTCGCGCCGCAGCCACCAGCCTGGTGGC
The DNA here is from genome assembly GCF_042732255.1 of Kitasatospora sp. NPDC059803. Taxonomy (NCBI): domain Bacteria; kingdom Bacillati; phylum Actinomycetota; class Actinomycetes; order Kitasatosporales; family Streptomycetaceae; genus Kitasatospora; species Kitasatospora sp. NPDC059803. The sequence goes on from NZ_JBHWIJ010000336.1 coordinate 6,560, forward strand.
CTTCCAGGCCTGGGCCGCCGAACACCACGGCGCCCCGGCCGCCCCGCTCGCCCCGGCCGCCGACGACCAGCAGGCCGCCCAGCGCTACGCCGACCTGCACGCCTGGTCCACCGCCGACCTCGACCGCTTCTGGACCGCGATCACCCAGTGGTTCGACGTCCGCTTCACCCAGGCCCCCGAGGCCGTCCTCGCCGACCCCGCGATGCCCGGCGCCCGCTGGTTCCCCGGCGCCCGCCTCAACTACGCCGAACACGCCCTGCGCGCCGCCGAGGACCCGGCCAACGCCGACCGCCCGGCCGTCCTGCACCTCGACGAGACCACCGAGCAGCCGGCTGTCCTCACCTGGTCCGAACTGCGCCGCCAGGTCGGCTCGTTGGCCGCCGCCCTGCGCGCCCGGGGCATCGGCCCCGGCGACCGCGTCAGCGCCTACCTGCCCAACATCCCGCAGGCCGCCGTCGCCCTCCTCGCCACCGCCGCCGTCGGCGCGATCTGGACCAGCTGCGCCCCCGACTTCGGCGCCCGCAGCGTCCTGGACCGCCTCCAGCAGATCGAACCCGCCGTCCTCTTCGCCGTCGACGGCTACCACTACGGCGGCAAGGACCACGACCGCACCGAGGTCGTCGCCGAACTGCGCCGCGAACTCCCCACCCTGCGCACCGTCGTCCACGTCCCGCTGCTCGGCGCCCCCGCCCCCGAGGGCGCCCTGCACTGGGACGACCTGGTCGCCGACGACGTCGAGCCGGTCTACGAGGCCGTCCCCTTCGACCACCCGCTCTGGGTGCTCTACTCCTCCGGCACCACCGGCCTGCCCAAGGCCATCGTCCAGAGCCAGGGCGGCATCCTGCTCGAACACCTCAAGCAGGCCGGCCTCCACCTCGACCTCGGCCCCCGGGACCGCTTCCTCTGGTACACCTCCACCGGCTGGATGATGTGGAACTTCCTGCTGGCCGGCCTCCTGGTCGGGGCCACGATCGTCACCTACGACGGCAGCCCCGGCCACCCCGACACCGGCGCGCTCTGGTCGGTCGCCGCCCGCACCCGCGCCACCGTCCTCGGCACCTCCGCCGCCTACGTGATCGCCAGCCGCAAGGCCGAGCTGCACCCCGGCCGCGACCTCGACCTCTCCGCCGTCCGCTGCATCGGCACCACCGGCTCCCCGCTCCCGCCCGACGGCTTCCGCTGGATCTACGAGGAGGTCAAGGAGGACGTCTGGCTCGCCTCCGTCAGCGGCGGCACCGACGTCTGCTCCTGCTTCGTCGGCGGCGTCCCCACCCTGCCCGTCCACCTCGGCGAGATCCAGGCGCCCTGCCTCGGCGCCGCCGTCGAGTCCTGGGACGTCCAGGGCCACCCGCACACCGACACCGTCGGCGAACTCGTCGTCACCAAGCCCATCCCGTCCATGCCCACCGGTTTCTGGAACGACCCCGAGGGCACCCGGTACCACGACAGCTACTTCGACATGTACCCCGGCGTCTGGCGCCACGGCGACTGGATCACCGTCACCTCCCGCGGCACCGTCGTCATCCACGGCCGCTCCGACTCCACGCTCAACCGCCAGGGCGTCCGGATGGGCTCCTCGGACATCTACGAGGTCGTCGAACGCCTCCCCGAGATCGCCGAATCCCTGGTCATCGGTCTGGAGGAGCCCGACGGCGGCTACTGGATGCCGCTGTTCGTCGTCCTCGCCCCCGGTGCCGAGCTCGACGAGGGGCTGATCGGCCGCATCCGCACCTCGCTGCGCACCGAACTCTCCCCGCGCCACGTCCCCGACGAGGTCATCGCGGTGCGCGGCCTCCCGCACACCCTCACCGGCAAGCGCATCGAGGTCCCGGTCAAGCGGATCCTCTCCGGCACCCCGCTGGAGCAGGCCGTCAACCCCGGCTCCGTCGACGACATCGACCACCTGCGCTTCTTCGAGCAGCTCCGCCGCGACCGGCAGAGCCCCGCCTGACCGGAAACGCCGAATGGGGGGGGGCGCGCCCGCCGCCCGGCACCCCCCCCACCGCGTTACCCCCACCCCCCCGCGGCGGGGCCCCGCGGGCCCCGGTGCTCCCGGAACGGAACGGGGGAATGGCCGTGAGTGATCT
>NZ_JBHWIJ010000337.1:0-8636 GCF_042732255.1 Kitasatospora sp. NPDC059803
CCCCGGAGCACGGGCTCCGGGGGCCGCCGCCGTTCTGTGCCCGTCCGTCGTCCGTCCCTCACCTGCGAGACGGGCGGGCGACGGGACGATCCTCAGCCGAACGGATGAACCCCCGCCACCGCCAGGCCCGCCGAGCCCGCACCGCCTGCGCCGGCACGGTAAGACAAGCCGGGCCCCTCCGCGGTGACACCGGTGTGATCGTTCCTGGAGCCGCCCACAGCCGAAGGAAGTTAAGAGATGCGCGAAACGAAGCACAAGGCCCGAGCGGGTGCCGCCGCCGGCATCGCACTGCTCGCCCTCACCGCCCTGTCCGGCTGCCGCCAGCCCCACAACGGCGGCAGCCAGGACGTGCAGGCCGCTACGGCTGCGCCCTCCGGGGACGCTGCGAGCAGCGGTGAGATCGCCGTGCTGGAGCAGCCGACGCTGCCGCCGCCGTCGTCCGTCGCCAACGACCAGGAGAAGCGCAAGCAGGTCGCCATCGGCACCTGCGAGGCGACCAAGGACGGCTGGCGCGCGGCCGGCACCGCGGTGAACCCCGGCGGCCGGGACGCGGATTACCGGATCGTCGTCTACTTCACCTCGGCGAAGGCCACGGTGCTCGCCCTCGGCGACACGGCGGTGAACGTCAAGGCGGGGCAGAGCGGCGCGTGGGAGGTGCGGCAGGCGTTCCACGCCCCGCAGGGAACCCTGTGTGTCCTGCGGGGCGTCAGCTGAGCGTCCGCCGCCGGGCGGTCTAGCGCGGCGGGGTCCGGTTCTCGTCGCAGGTGGTGCGTTGGCCGTGGAGGAGGAGGGGGACGGCGCGGTTGGCGAGGGCTTCGGCGGCGCGGGCCGCTTGGACGGGGGCCATGACGTCGGGGAGTTCGTGGGCGGGGACGAAGCGGGCGCCGAACAGTCCGCTGCGGTGCCGGGGCGGGACGGTGAGGCGGGTGTCGTCGTGCACGGTGCCGCCGTCGAAGACGAGGTTGAGGCGTTCCAGGTAGCGGTCGGCGGGGGTGAAGTCGACGGCCAGGACGTCGGCGAGGCGCAGGTTGAGGCCGGTCTCGGCGTGGAGGTTGCGGGCGGCGGCGAGTTGGGGCGGCTCGTTGGGCTGGGCGGCGCCGCCGGGGAGGATGAGGCCGTCCATGTAGTCGGGGTCGACCAGGAGGATGTCGCCGCGCGGGTTGCGCACGAGGACGAGGCAGCCGAGCCGGCACACGGGCGGCTTGGCGAGAAGGCGGGGGTCGCGCATCGGGGGGTTCACTTCCTGAGGGCGGCAAGGAGTACGAGGGAGAAGCCCGCCCACCACAGCAGGCGGACGAGGAGTTCAGCCGTCACGCGTCAGGCGCTCGTAACGCAGGCCCTTGCGGAGCAGGTCGACGACCCGCAGGAGTTCGGACGGGCGGGCGCAGCCGAGGCCGATGAGGTAGCAGCCGGTCCTGCGGCCGTGCTCCCAATCCACGTCGACGGACGGCAACTTCACCCCGGCCAGGGCGAGGACGGTGGTCAGGTCGTCGAGGACGTCGGCCGCCTGCCGCCGCTGGTCGACGGTGGCGCGGTTGAGGGCGGATCCCATCACGCCCCCACCTGCCGCCGAACCTCGAACCCCCGCCAGGCGCTGAAGGCGGCGGAGAACGAGGAGAAGGACGCCAGCCCACCCGAGGTACCGCTGCGCAGCCACTCCCCCGTCGTCTCGTTCCGCACCCGGTAACACCGGCCCTCCGGGTCCCACCGCACCCCGTAGCCGTGCAACCGGGGCACTTGGACATCACCCATGGGAGTAACCTTCCGCGATCAGAGTTTCACGTTCTGTGCACATGGTGGCTCTGTGTCGCCTAGCATCGGAAGTGGCAGACGACTTGACCTCGGTGGCCTGGAGAGTTGGAGCAGCCATGGTGAACATCAAGGAAATTGACCCGCAGTCATCTCCCTGGGCCCCGTTCGGGGTCCAACTCCGCAGGTCACGCAGGGCGATGGGCCTCAAGCAGGAACAGCTCGCGCGCAAGATCGGAGTCCACCCGTCCTACGTCTCGTTCGTCGAACTTGCGCAGCGACCGCCGAGTGAGAAGTTTGCTACCAAGGCCGACGAGGTCCTGCAGACCGGCGGGACCCTGCTGCTGATGTACTGGCAGCTCAAGCACACTGCCCTGGTTCCGGGCTTCCCCGAGTACGCCAACTACGAGAACCGTGCCGCCGAAGTCAGGCTGTTCTCGATCGACATCGTGTCTGGCCTGCTACAAACCCCGGCCTACGCCAGCGCTTGGGAAGCGGGCAACGTCCGGCGCGGCAACGCCACCCCCGAGCAGGCCGAGGAACGAGTGAGCTTCCTCATGACGCGCCAGCAATTCCTGAACCGCACCCCTCCGCCTCTCCTTCATGCGGTTCTCGACGAGAGTTGCCTGCGTCGGCCCGTCGGAGGATCGGACGTGATGATCGAACAACTTCGGTATCTCGAGGAGTTGGTCGCAAACCCGAACATCCTCCTCCAGGTAGCCCCGTATTCTTTGGGCGAGGACCGGCCTTTCAGCTCACACGTGACGTTGCTGACCATGCCGGATCGCAAACTGCTCGGATACACAGAAACCGAGCTGCGTGGGTACCTCGACCGCGATATCAACGCTGTCCTTCCGCTAGCCAGGGACTACGATCGACTGCAAGCCGAGGCACTACCTCTGGCCCCGTCGCTTGAGCTGATCCGCGCAGTACGGAAGGACTATGAGGATGGACGCTGACCTGACTAACGCCAGCTGGCGAAAGAGCACATACAGCGGCGGGCAGAACGGCTGCGTCGAGGTCGCCGACGGCTTCACCGGCCTCATGCCCGTCCGCGACTCCAAGGACCCCGAGGGCCCGTCTCTCCTCTTCTCCTCCTCCGCCTGGCAGGCCTTCGTCACCGCCACCCGTACCGGCGAGTTCGACGCCAACTAGGCCTATCTGATGCCGGAGTGGGAAGTCATCCCCATCGACTTCCCACTCCACCCGCAGGAGGCAACCGCGATGAACACCACCTGGCGCAAGAGCACATACAGCGGCAGTGGCGGTCAGTGCATCGAGGTCGCCGACGGCTTCACCGGCGTGCAGCCCGTCCGGGATTCCAAGGACCCCGACGGGCCCGTCCTCCTCTTTCCCTCCCCCGCCTGGCAGGCCTTCGTCACCGCCGTCCACGCCGGCGAGTTCGACGTCCGGTAGCAGCAACTCCGGCCCCGCCGCCCCGATCCGGCGGTTTCTAGGGGCCTTCTCAACCCCTCCGCCCGGTTCAACCCGCCGCCGCGACCTCAGGGGGTGATGAACGGATGATCTGGCCCAACACCGTGCGGGCGAACGTCAAGACCGGGCACGACCGGGAGGTGTTCGCCGTCTACCCGTACCGCTCGGCCTGCCCGCAGGCAGTCTGGGCGCAGCTGATCGCCGAGGCCCGATCGGATATCTTCCTCGCCGGCTACACCAACTACTTCGTGTGGCTGGAGCAGCCCGCCCTGCTTCAGACTCTGCGGCGCAAGGCCGAGAGCGGCTGCCGGGTCCGGTTTCTCCTCGGGGATCCGGACTCCGAGACGACGCGTCAGCGCGAGCAGATCGAGGACGTGGCGCTCACGGTGTCCACCAGGATCAGGGTCACCCTGGAGAACCTGGCCAGACTCTCCGGTACCGAGGGCTTCGAGGCCCGGTTCAGCGCTCCGGACGACGGTCCGAACCATGTCGGCCTCTCCGTCTTCCGCTTCGACGAGCACGCCCTCGTCACGCCTCACCTCGCCCGCGCGGTCGGCCACGACTCGCCGCTGATGCACCTGCGGCGCAGCGGGGAGGACGGCATGTTCGATCGCTTCGCCGAACACGTCGAAGAACTCTGGTCCCGGGGCAGCGACATCCGGACCGGCCCGCACTGACACCTGCGCCTAACCCGGCGCCGGAGTGGGAAGTCATCCCCATCGACTTTCCACTCCACCCGCAGGAGGCAACGGCGATGGCAACCACCTGGCGCAAGAGCACGTACAGCGGCGGGTCGAACGGCTGCGTCGAGGTCGCCGACGGCTTCACCGGCCTCATGCCCGTCCGGGACTCCAAGGACCCCGACGGGCCCGTCCTCCGTTTCCCCTCCGCCGCCTGGCGGGCCTTCGTCGCCGCCGTCAGCGCGGGCGAGTTCGACGACCGGTAGTGGCAACTCCTGGGTGGGATGAAGGAGCTGTCGGGTCCGTGCGGCCGCGTGCGTCAGCGGTCGGGGGTGTGGGCAGCGGGGCGGACGGCGTCGGGCAGCAGGTGGAGTTCGTAGGGGGTGTAGCAGTCCGACATCTCGCCTCCGACCACGGCGCCGCAGCGGCAGGCGCGGTTGGGCGGGCCGTCGCCGGGGGCTCCGCAGCAACCGGGTGGGCCGCTCGTTGTCACGTGCCCGGTGAGGCCGGTCCCGTCGTCGGGGTGCAGGACGAAGGTGTTCCGGGGCCCGGCCGAGACGACGACCATTCCGTCGAAGTCGCTGATGCACGGACCGCCGGGGTAGGCGGGGGGACAGCCGTCCTGGTCCTCGGCCGGGACGAACGGCGGTCCGTACGGCTGCGGATCGACGGCGTAGTGGCCGCGGGGCATGGTGGGCGGGGCCTGTCGGCGGCCGTTGACGAGCTCGCCCTCGAACAGGTGCCGGGCCGGAACCGCCGGGAGGGGCTCAAGGTCGGCCGTGAGGGCCTCGCCGCAGGCGGCGCAATGAAAAATCGTCATCGCGGCATGTCTACAGCGCCGGCCCTCACCTCGCAACGGGATTCCGCTCCCCCGCCGGGCGGGGGCTCGCCCGTCAGCCGAACCGGAACACCCGGTCGGGCCAACTGCCCTCGGGCGTCGCGCCGTCGAGGGCTTCGCTGATCGTCCGTTCCTCGTAGGCGAAGTGGGATTCCATGATCGCCGTGAGGCCGTCGAGTTCGCGCCCGACCGCTTCCAGTCCTTCGCCGGGCGGTTCGGCCGATTCGGCGGCGCGGTCGGCGAGTTCGCGCACCCGGGTGAGGATGGCGGCGATCATCTCGTGGTCCTCGACGAGTTTGGCGACCGTCCCGGCGAGCTGCGGGCGTTCGCGCACCAGCTGGGCGAACATGCCCTCGTCCTCGCCCTGGTGGTGTGCCGTCAGTGCGGCGCAGAAGGCCAGGCAGTGGGTCCGCAGTGCGTCGCCGTCCGGGCGGCGCTGTCCGATCCCGGCTCTGATGCGGCCGACCTGGCGGCGCAGTTCCTGGTGTGCTCGGGAGAGTTGAAGGCTCAGGGCGACCACGCGGTCGCCGTCATGGGAAGCCACGGGAGGCGGCCCCTTCGGTTCCACACCTCCATGCCTGACGCTGTCCGCCACCGGCACGCGATGCTGGCGCCATCCGATCACGGGCCGCGGCGTCGGGGCAAGCGCCGCCGTGGCAGCGGCCGGTGGCCCCGGGCCCGGGCGGGCGGGCCGGGGGCGGCGCGACGGCCCCGGCCCTACGCGGGGCCGGCAGGGCCGGTGGGGGCGGTCAGGCGGTGGCGGGCGGCGGCGAGGAGTTCGTCGGACAGGGCGGGGTCCTCGCTGGCGCGGGCCAGGAGGAGGGCGCCGACCATGGTGGACAGGTCGGCGAGGGCGCTCTCGCGTTCGGCGGCGTCGGGCAGGTGCTGGAAGCCGTCGGCCAGGTCGCGCAGTCCGGCGGTGAAGGCGCTGCGCAGCGGTGAGCCGGGTTCGGCGCGGGCCGCGTCGGCGGCCTGGGCTGCGGCGGCGCAGCCCTGGCCGGGGTTGTCGCGGTGGAGGGTGGAGAGGTAGCGGGCGAGGAACTCGGCGCGGGGGCTTGGGTGTTGGGGAGCGGGCGCGCCGGGGGCGGGGTCGTCGGCGAGGCGGTCCATGGCTTCGCGGCGTTCGGTGAAGGCGGCTGTGAGGGCTTGGGCGACGAGGTCGTCCTTGGAGGCGAAGTGCCGGTAGAAGCCGCCGTGCGTCAGGCCTGCGGCGGCCATCGCCCGGGGGACGCTGACCTGGTCGGAGCCCTGCTCCCGGATCAGTCTGGCGGTGTGGTCGATCACCTCCTGGCGGTGGCGTTCGGCCTCGGCCCGTGACACGCGGGGCATGCCTGCGTTCCTTTCCTCGTCCTGCGGTGGTGGTGGTCCTACTTTCCCATCCGGGCTTCCCCATCCAGTTTAGATGATGGTAATAATCTAAACGTTGCGGTGCCCCGGCTGCGGGCACCGCCTTCCGAGAGCGAGGAACACGCACATGACCGTGATCGACGGCTCCACCGCCCTGGTCACCGGAGGCCTGCGCGGCCTCGGCCGGGCGTTCGTCGGGGAACTGCTGGCGCGCGGCGCGAAGAAGGTCTACGCCACCGCCCGCACCCCCGTGCCCAGCGAGGACGCACGGGTGGAGGTCCTCGCCCTGGACGTCACCGACGACGCCTCGGTGGCCGCCCTGGCCGAGCGCGTCCAGGACGTCGACCTCGTCTTCAACAACGCCGGCGTCCTGCACCCGGGAGCGCTGCTCACCGCCGACCTGCGGCAGGTCCAGGAGACCTTCGACACCAACGTCCTGGGCCCGCTGCGCATCGCCCGGGCCTTCGCGCCGGTGCTGGCGGCCCGTGGCGGCGGGGCGCTGGTCGACATCCACTCCGCGCTGTCCTGGGGCGCGGGCGCCGGCGCCTACGGCGCCTCCAAGGCCGCCCTGTGGTCCCTGACCAACTCCCTGCGCCTGGAGCTCGCCGCCCAGCACACCCAGGTCGTCGGCGTGCACCTGGGCTTCGCGGACACCGAGATGGTGGCGGCCCTGCCCGTCGACAAGATCCCGGCCGCCGAGGTGGCCCGCATCGTCCTGGACGGCGTCGAGCGCGGCGATCGCGAAGTCCTCGTCGACGACCTCACCCGGGCGCTCAAGTCCGCGCTCCCCGGCCCGGTGGAGGGCCTCACCATCCCCATCCGCCGCTGAACCGCACCGCTCCGAAACCGCCGAAACCCGCCGGCCGCCGCCGGCCGACACCGAGGAGAACACCCATGCCGCTGTGGCACGTCTACCACCCTCCCGGCACCTACACCCCCGGGCAGAAGCAGCAGCTCGCCGCCGACATCACCGGGTTCTACACCCGCTTCGGACTGCCGAAGTTCTACGTGATGACGCTCTTCCACGAGATCGGCGCCGACTCCTTCCACGTGGGCGACCAGCCCGCGCACGACGCGGTGCGGATCGTGGTCGAGCACATCGCCCGGCACACCGAGGACCCCGACCTGCGCAAGCGCACCCGGGAGGCCCTCGCCGCCCTCCTCGCGCCCCACACCACCGGGCGCGGCCTGTACTGCGAGTTCCACATCGACGAGACGCCCCGGGACCTGTGGATGATGGACGGGATCTCCCCGCCCCCGCCCCAGAGCGAGGCCGAACAGCTGTGGGCCCGCGAGAACCGCCCGATCCCCTACTGATCCCCTGCCGGCCTCCTGCCGACGGACGCCCCGGCACGGCGCCGCCGCGAGAAGTCGGACAGGCCGACCTCCCACTCCAGGACCCACCGCCCCGGCACCCCGCGGGCGGTGGGTCCTGGCCGGTTCAGGCCGGTTCAGGCGGGTTCAGGCGGGTTCAGGCCGGTTCAGGCGTCGAGGGTGATCTCGGGGTAGTGCGGGGAGGGGGCGTCGAAGAGGGTGGTGGGGCGGCGGCGCAGGTGGAGCTGGAAGTAGGCGGTGAGGTAGGCGCGTTGGGCGGTGACGGCGCGCAGCGGGTCGCCGGTGCCGAGGAAGTGCTCCAGTTGGTCGGCGGGCCAGGCGATCACGTCCTGCCCCTGGGGGACGAGGAGTTGGAGGTCGGTGTAGGACAGGTGGCCGGAGCGGATGAGGGTGAGCCGGCGGCGCCAGCCCGTCAGGTGGGGCCACAGGGTGTCCCACATGGCGTCGCGGGCGGGGCTGGCCCAGGTGGAGGCCATGAGCAACAGGGGGCGCGGCTGGTCGGCGGTGGCGCAGGTGCCGAAGAGGGGGCCGTCGAGGACGGCTCCGGCGCGGATGCGGGGGTCGTCGTGGAGGGCCTGGGCGGTGGTGGCGCCGCCCATGGAGTGGCCGAACATGGCGACGGCGTCCGGGTCGAGGGCCTGGGCGAGGCCGGCGGGCAGGGGGCGGTGGTCGGCGTCGGGGTCGGCGCCGGCGGCGAGGTCGGTGAGGCGGTCGAGGACGAGGCGGACGTCGGCGGCGCGGTAGGCGACGATGTCGGCGTCGGTCATGGCCTGGACGGCGGCCTTGTCGCGTACTTCCAGGCGGTGGCCGGGGAATTCAATCTCGCCGGCGTCGAAGGTGTGGTCGACGGCGGCGACGACGTGGCCGTGGGAGGCGAGTTCCTCGGCGAGAGCGGTGTTGAAGGCGGAGTCGCCGCCGGAGCCGTGGGAGTTGAGGACGACGGGGTGGCGGCACGAGGTCTCGGCGGGGGCGTCGGTGTGGGCGTGGGTGGTGGGCCAGTCCAGGCCGGCGGCGGGGACCTGGAAGTAGGCGGTCTCCAGGTGGGCGGTCTCGGCGGGGCTCATCCAGGGGGCGCGGGGGTGGCCGGCGACGCGGGCGGCGGGGTACCAGAGGCGGGTGCGCAGTTCGCGCGGGCGCGGGGTGGGGGCCCAGCGGTCGGGGCGGGCGGGGTCGACCAGGTGCAGGGTGGTGGTGCCGACGGGGTGGGGCCCGGTGGGGGCGGGCAGCATCAGGCGCGGGGGCCGGCCCGGGGG
>NZ_JBHWIJ010000338.1:0-3963 GCF_042732255.1 Kitasatospora sp. NPDC059803
GGCCGCCGCGCGGGGGGGGGGGCGCGTCCCCGCCCCCCGCCGCGCCCGCCCCCCCTCCGCGCCCCCCCCCCCCCCCCCGCGCCGGTGTCGTGCGTCAGGGCAGCGGGATCCGCACGACCTGCGGGTCGTGGTCGCTCAGCTGGGTGCTGAACTCGCTGTTGATGTGCACGATGTCGTAGCTGTACGGCTTCGCCGCCAGCGCGCCGGAGATGAGGATGTGGTCCAGCACCTGGGAGTTGCCCTCGTACACGTAGGTGTAGCGCTCGGGCAGCGGCAGGGTGCGCGGCAGGTCGGTCAGCGAGCCGCCGGCGGTGAGGATGTCGGCGGTCTGCGAGAACTCGAAGTCGTTGAGGTCGCCGAGCACGATGACCGCCGCGTTCGGGTCCACCGCCAGGATCTGGTCGGTGAAGCTCTTCACCGCCGTCGCCTGGTTGTGGCGCTGGGTCTCGGACGGGTGCGCGGGCGGCTGGTAGCGGCCGAACAGGGGCTGGTCCCCGCCCTTGGAGTTGAAGTGGTTGGCGATCACGAAGACCGGCTTGCCGTTCCAGCGGAACTCGCCGGCGAGCGGCTTGCGGCTGGAGTTGAACGCCGTGTTGGTCGGGTCGATCCGGCCGGGGGAGTAGGCGAGTTGGGGCGTGCCGCCGTTGTTGACCACCGAGTCGGCGGTGGTGGAGCCGGCGCCGGGGCGGTCGGTGAAGCTCAGGCCGCGGTCGGTGCGGAACAGGAACACCTGGCGGATGTTGCCGCCGGGCTGGCCGCCGTCCTGGCCGTCCACCGGGTCGATCTGGCGGTAGGAGTAGGCCGGGCCGCCGGCCGCCGAGATGGCGGCGGTGAGCTTGGCGAGGGTCTGGTCGGGGGCGGTGGTGCCGTCGTCGGTGGGGCCGCTGTTGTCCTGGATCTCCTCCAGGGCGACGAGGTCGGGCGCGCGCAGGTTGGTGACGATGCCCGCCGCGAGGCCGTCGAACTTGCTCTGCGGGTCGGCGGGGGAGAGGTTCTCCACGTTGAAGGTGGCGGCGGCGAGCTGGCCAGCCGTCGGGGCGGCGGTGACCTCGGGGGCGAGGTTGCCGGAGGTGACTGCCGGGGTCGCGGTGACCTGGAGCTTGAAGTTGCCGAAGGAGTAGTCGAGCACGCCGACGGTCGCGCCGGTCAGGGTGTCGCCGACGTTGGCGGCCGGGGTGGGCGCGAGCGCGTTCGCCAGGGTCACCCGCTCCGGGTTGCCGTCGTTCGCCTGGAGCAGGATGCCGCCCCGGTTGGTGCGGGTGGTGCTGCCCTGGGGCACGACGGGGAGGTCGCCGTACTTGTTGCTGGGGCCGACCACGGCCGCGTTGTCGATCTCGACCCGCATGCCCTCCAGCGAGGCCCAGAAGTCGATGCCGTCGGTGGCGGGTTGGTAGTTCCCGGCGGTCTCGACGTCCCCGCCGGTGACGCTGGAGATCACCGCCGCGGGGGGCACCCGCCCGCCGGGGCCGACCAGGGTGGGCGCGGGCAGCGGCGCGTTGTGGGCGATCACCGTGACGCTGGGCGCGGTGAGTTCGGTGATCGACAGGTTGGTGGTGCCGCCGCTGCCGCCGGGGCGGTACTGACTGACGGTGGCGCTCACCGTGACGGAGTCGCCGACGGCGACGATGGGGGCGCCGGCGGTGTAGACGTAGACGCCCTCGCTGGTGCCGGGGTCGTTGTCGGGCTGAGGGTCCTGGTACCAGAAGCCGTTGGGCCCGACGGCGGTGACCACGCCGGGCACCGCGCTCACGGCGCTGCCGGCGAGCGGGGAGGTGCGGGCCGCGCCCTGGATGTCGTGTATTCGGGCGCCGGTGGTGGTGCCGCCGCCGGTGGAGGCGGAGTTGCGCGGCGTCGGGGCGCCGATGGTGAATTCCGCCGCGTTGTTGTCGGTGTCGGTGGCGCCGCCGCCGACGCGCAGGGCGGCGGTGGCGTTGGACAGGTTGCCGGTCGGCGAGCCCTCGGCGGAGCTGGCGCTCGACCCGTAGCCGACCAGGTCCTTCACCCCGGGCTGCGTCGCGCAGCCCGAACCGCAGGTCAGCGCTGTGCCGTTGGTGACCAGTGCGACCTTGCCGGAGGTCGCGGCCAGGTTGAGGGTCCCGGTGGCGTCCGGCGTCGGCAGTGCCGCGCCCGTCCCGGCCCCGGCGGCCTCCTGCACCAGGAGGAAACGCCCCGGCGCGATCGTGCCGGACAGCGTGGTCCGCCCCCAGGACGTGCCGCCCGCCGAGGCGTACTGCACCGTCCAGCCGGTGACGGACACCGGCGCGGTGCCGCGGTTGTACAGCTCGATGAAGTCGTTGGCGTACGGGGCACCGGAGTTGCCGCCCCCGCCGTACACCTGGCTGATCACCACGTCGGGTGACGCCGCCTGGGCGACGCCGCCGGGCAGCGCCAGCAGCGCCCCCACCACGGCTGCGGCGGACGCCCCCGCCATCGCTCTGCGCCGGACTCGCTGGGTACTCCGCATGAGCTTCCTCCTGACGGCCGCTCGGGCTGGTGGCCCGGCGGTCTGAGCACGGACAAGAAAGTTCGGGCGCTGCGGTTCTAGCAACGCCACCCGATCCCTACCGTGCGCGGCGGGCGACGACCAGATGTACGGCGGAAGAATGGTTCGTGGGGCGACAAGTGGGAGGCGGGGTTCCGGGCAAGCCCAGCGGGACGCGCTGTCAGTGCCGCCCCCTAGGTTGGGGGTTGTCGGTGAGCGGGGCCGCGAACAGGCCCCGCCTCGCCTCCCGTCTCCGTTGCCCGAAAACCCGAAAGGGGACTTCGTCGTGTCCGTCGCCGTGGAAGAGCAGGTCACCTACCTCGAACTGTCCGAGGAGGAGGGGAGCGCGCACAAGTTCTACGAGGTGCGGCTCGCCGGCAGTACGGTGACGGTCCGGTACGGGCGGATCGGCGAGGAGGGGCAGGCCAAGTCGACCAGCTTCCCGAGCGCCGAGAAGGCCGCCGCGTCGGCGGCCAAGAAGATCGGCGAGAAGGTCCGCAAGGGCTACGCGCCGGCCGTCCAGGGCGTGCGCCAGCGCCGGGCGGTGACCAGGCGGCAGCTCGTCAGCACCCGTTCGACGGCGAACCAGGCGCCGCTGCTGTGGCGGTTCCGCTCCGGCTCGCCGGCCTTCGGCGTCTTCGTCGGCGAGGAGCACGCCTGGGTCGGCAACGAGCGCGGCGACGTCTACACCCTCACCCACGACGGCGAGGTCACCGCCCGGTTCGGCTTGCCGGACGGCGTCAAGTGCATCGTCGCCGACGACTGGTGGATCTACGCGGGCTGCGACGACGGCAAGGTGTACGACCTGGGCGGGAAGGTCCCCCGGGTGGCGTACGAGATAGCCGAGGACGTGGACATCTTCTGGCTCGACATCCACGACGGCGTCCTCGGCGTCGCCGACGAACGCGGCGGGCTGACCACCGTCGACCACGAGGACGAGTTCCAGTGGCGCCGCAAGGCCGAGGGCCGCTCCGGCTGGATGGTGCGCTGCGACGCGGACGGCGTCTACCACGGCCACTCGCGCGGCGTCGCCCGCTATGCGGCGCGCGGCGGCGACCAGCTGTGGCACACCGCGACGAAGGGCGAGGTGCTGTTCGGCTGGCAGGAGGCCGACGAGGTGTTCGCCGGCACCGGGCGCGGCTGGGTGCACCGGCTGCGCAAGTCCGACGGCTCCGAGGTCGCCGCCTACCGCTGCGACGCCGCCGTGTTCTCCTGCGCGGCCTCCCCGGACGGCGAGTACGTCTTCGCCGGGGACAACCACTCCTCGGTGTACTGCTTCGCCGCCGACGGCACCCGGTTGTGGAAGCTCGCCACCGGCTGCGGCTCCGCGTACAGCATGCAGTACCGGGACGGCCGGCTCTACCTGGTGACCACGGACGGGGGGGGGGCGGGGCGCGGGCCGCGCGGACACCGAGGGCGGGGGGGGCGCCGGGGCGGGCGGCCGCGCGCCGCCCCCGCGCCCCCAGCCCCCCCCCGGGCGC
>NZ_JBHWIJ010000338.1:3973-8632 GCF_042732255.1 Kitasatospora sp. NPDC059803
GGGGGGCCCGGTCCAGAGTCGGGTGCGCGGGGCGGGCGGGAACACCGGGGCGCCCCGGGCCGCGTCGCGGCCCGGCGGGGCGGCGCGCGCCCAGGCCGTTCGGGCGGCCGAGGGCGGGACCCTGCCGGCCACCGCCGAGGTGCGCAACGCCGGCTGGGAGGCGGTGCGGCCGGGCACGGCCCTGGAGACGGTGGTCACCGGCACCGGCGGCCTGCCCGGCGGCGGGATCGAGGTCGAGTGCGTGCAGGACGGCGCCCGGCTGCGGGTGCGGGTGGTGTCGGCGGGCTTCGACCCGGGCCGGCGGGTGCAGTTCCCGAAGGACGTCCGGGTCGCGGGGGCGCGGTACCTGGTCGCCGAGGTGCGGGAGTCCGCCTCGGGCGGCTTCTACCGGGCGCGCGGCGAGATCAAGCGCCTGCTCTGAACACCCCCGGGGGGGGGGCGGCCCCCCCCCGCCCCCCCCCCCCCCGGGCCGGGATCAGCTCAGCCGCAGCACCAGCTTGCCGGTGTTCTCCCCGCGGAAGAGCATCCCGAGGACGGTCGGGAAGTCGTCCACCGTCCCCTCCACCACGTGCTCCTTGACCTTGATCCGGCCGTCCGCGATCCAGCCCGCGAGCTCCCGGGCCGCCTCCGGGTAGCGGGGCGCGTAGTCGAACACCACGAAGCCCTCCATCCGGGCCCGCCGCACCAGCAGTGACAGGTAGTTGGACGGGCCCTGCACGGCGGTCTCGTTGTTGTACTGGCTGATCGCCCCGCAGAGCACCACCCGGGCGTGCATCGCGAGCCGGGTGAGCGCGGCGTCCAGGACGTCCCCGCCGACGTTGTCGAAGTACACGTCGATGCCGTCGGGCGCGTGGTCGCGCAGCGCCTTGCGGAGGTCCTCGGAGTGGTAGTCGATCGCCGCGTCGAAGCCCAGTTCCCCGGTGAGCAGCGCGCACTTCTCGGGGCCGCCCGCGATGCCGACCACCCGGCAGCCCTTGATCCTGGCGATCTGCCCGACCAGGCTGCCGACGGCCCCGGCGGCGCCGGAGACCACCACGGTCTCGCCCTCCTTGAGCGCCCCGACGTCCAGCAG
This sequence comes from Kitasatospora sp. NPDC059803, assembly GCF_042732255.1. Lineage (NCBI taxonomy): Bacteria > Bacillati > Actinomycetota > Actinomycetes > Kitasatosporales > Streptomycetaceae > Kitasatospora > Kitasatospora sp. NPDC059803. The sequence continues at coordinate 5,046 of NZ_JBHWIJ010000338.1, forward strand.
CCCGAAGTAGGCGGTCATCCCGGGCATGCCGAGCGCGCCGAGGTACGTCGACAGCGGCGCGAGCGCGGGGTCGACCTTCAGTGCGCCCTTGCCGTCCGAGACCACGTACTCCTGGACGCCGAAGCTGCCGACCACGTGGTCGCCGACGCGGAACTTCGGGTGGTCGGACTCGACGACCTCGACCACGGACCCGGCCCGCATCACCTCGCCCAGCCCGACCGGCGGCAGGTAGGACGGCCGGTCGTCCAGCCACCCGCGCATCGCCGGGTCGAGCGACACGTACCGCGTCCGCCCCACGAACTGCCCGGGCCCGGCCGCCGGCACCGGCTCCGCCCCGTGGGCCCAGTCCTCCGCCCGCACCTCCCCGACCGGCCGACGGGCGAGGCGGATCTGACGGTTGGTCGCGGTCATGACGTCTCCTGGGGGCGCGCGCGGGCCTGCACTGGAGGCCCGAGTCTAAGCAAGCGCTTAGTCATCTGACCAGTGCCCGCCCGGCGCGTCGAGGTCAGCGGCCTGGCCGGTAGTAGGCGTCGAGGGGTGCGCGCGCCTCGTCGAACAGGGCCGGGCCGTCCTGGGCCACCGTCGGCCAGGCGCCCGACTGCGGGTTGAGCTCGACGAGTTGCTCGGTGGAGAGCGCGAAGACCACCCGGCCGAGGCCGGAGCGGACGATGCCGCCGGCGCACATGCCGCAGGGCTGGCAGCTGGTGTAGAGGGTGGTGCGGGCGGCCAGGTCCGGGTCGAGTTCGCGGGCCGCCCAACGGGCGAGCTTCAGCTCCGGGTGGGCCGTGATGTCGTCGTCGCGCCGCACCGTGTTGTGCGCCTCGGCGAGGATCGCGCCGTCCGGGCCGGCCAGCAGGGAGCCGTACGGTGCGTCGCCCAGGGCGACCGCCCGGGCCGCGAGGGCGACGGCGCGCCGCAGGAGGGTTTCGTCGGCCGGGGTGATCACGATCGGTCCTTCCAGTGGGTGGCCACGGTGGTGAGCGCCTGCCAGGCCGTGCGGGGCCGACGGGTCTCCTCCGGATCGCCGTGGTAGGGGTCGAGGACGACGGTGTCCGCGCCGAGCAGCCGCAGCTGGTCGAGGTCGTCGAGGACCTGCTCGACGGTGCCTACCCCGGCGGGCCGCTCGGGATCGTCGACCGGCGCCTCGGTGATCCGCAGGGCGATGCGGGGGGAGAATCCCGGCAGCGAGTGCTCCGCCAGGATCGAGCGCATCAGGGGCAGGGGGAGCCGCAGCGGGTGCCAGGCGTCGCCGAACCTGACCGCGCGCCGGATCGCCGCCTCGCTGTGGCCGCCGACCCAGACGGGCGTCGGGGCGGCGTGGCCCCCCGTCCCCATCCCCGCCCCCGGAGTCTCCGGACGCCAGGCGTCCCGCAGCACGCCCAGGTACTCGTCGGTCAGTCGGCCGCGCGCGGCGAACGGCACGCCGAGCGCGTCGAACTCCTGCCGCGCCCAGCCGACGCCCACCCCGAGGACGAACCGGCCGCCGCTGAGCCGGCTGAGGTTGGCGGCCAGCCGGGCCGTCAGCAGCGGGTGCCGATAGGGCAGGATCAGCACGCTCGTGCCCAGCCGCAGGTCCGTGGTGAGACCGGCCAGCCAGGACAGCGTGGTGAACGGCTCGTAGAACGGCTCCGGGTACCGCACGGCCACGTCCGGGGTGATGGTCACATGGTCCGACAGCATGAGGAGGTCGAAGCCGAGCCCCTCCGAGGTCCGCGCCCATTCGCGCAGCACGCCGGGGTCCGTCCCGGGCCCGAAGTTCGGTACGTTGACGCCAAGTTGCATGGACCGAGGCTATCCCGGTGATCATGGCCGACGGAACCGAACCATCCCGGTGATCATCGCTCTCCGCCGTGGTTCTGCCGGTAGAATCGCAAAATGGCCGTGAATCTCGACGACGTCGACTGGCAGATCATCGGACAGCTGCAACGGGAGGCCCGGATCTCCCTCAGCGAGCTGGGGCGGCGGGTGAACCTCAGCTCGTCCGCCACCACGGAACGGGTGCGGAACCTGGAGGCGCTGGGCGTCATCACCGGCTACCACGCCGTGGTCGACCTGGCCAAGGTCGGTTACCCCGTGCTCGCCGTCGTCCGGCTGAAGTACCCGGGCAACCGGCACGAGCCGCTGCGCCGGCTGCTCGCCGAGCGGCGGGAGCTCCTGGAGTGCCTGCGCACCACCGGCGACGACTGCTACACCCTCAAGGTCGCCGCGACCTCCATGGAGCATCTGGAGACGCTCGTGGACGAGCTGGCCGGCTTCGGCAGCACGACCACGAGCGTCGTCTACAGCCAGACGCTGCCCACCCGCGGCCCCGACCGGCCCTGAGCCGCCGCGCCCCTCGCCGCGCCCCTCGGCGCGGCCGGACGCCGGGTCAGCCGTGCCCGGTCGAGGGCTGCCAGCCGAGGGCGGGGCCGAGGCGGGTGGCGAGGTCGGTGAGGATCTGCACGTAGTCCTGGTGGTCGAAGGTGAAGGGCAGGGCGAAGGCGACCTCGTCGACCTCCTGGTAGCCGGCGTGGGCGTGCAGCCGCTCGGCGATCTCCTCGGACGGGCCGACCAGGTCGGGCGCGAACACCATCCGGGCCGGGCCCTGCGGGGCGAGGGTGCGCGGGGTGCGGGCGAGGGCGTACGCCTGGTACTTGGCGCGCTGTTCGGGGCTGGCGCCGTCGGTGGGGATGACGACGAGGCCCTGGGAGACGCGGGCGCGCTCGCCGTCGGGGTGCTGGGCGCGGAAGGCGCGGATCTGGGTGCGCTGGATCTCGGCGAAGTCCTCGGACTCCCCGGGCTCCCCGGCCTTGACGATGCTGCTGGTGAGCAGGTTGAGCCCGTGCTCGCCGGCCCAGCGGGCGGAGCGCAGGCTGCCGGCGCCGTACCAGAGCCGGGAGGCGAGGCCGGGGGAGTGCGGCTGGACCCGGCGGGAGTACACCTCGATGCCCTCGGTGCCGGCGAAGTCGGAGGCGGGCTCGCCGCGGACGAGGCCGAGGAGGCGCTCGGCGCGACCGGTCCCGAAGTCCTCGTGCTCGCCGGTGTCGGGGTGGAGCGCGCCGCGGACCCGGTCGTAGTGGGTGGGCGGGCCGACGCTGAAGCCGGGGTTGAGGCGGCCGCCGGACAGGATGTCGACGGTGGCGAGGTCCTCGGCGAGGCGCAGCGGGTTCTCCCAGCCGAGCGGGGTGACGGCGGTGCCGAGGTGGATGCGGCTGGTGCGCTGGGAGGCGGCGGCGAGGACGGCGACGGGGGAGGAGATCCCGTACTGGAGGTGGCGGTGGCGCAGCCAGGCGCTGTCGAAGCCGAGCTGCTCGCCGAGGGTGATGAGGTCGAGGGTGGACTCGTGGCCCCGGCGCGGGTCGGCCTCGTCGAACAGTCCGATGGTCAGGAAGCCGAGTTTCCGCAGCGGTCGTGGGGTCGGCGGCATGGTGGGTGGCTCCGGGTGGTGTGAGGCGGCCCCGGGAGGGCCGGGCGGGTGGTGCCCGTCGAACGTACGCAGGCGGCTCGCGTCCCCACAAGATCGGCGCGGGATCGGACATCGGCGCGCAACACGGCGCAATCCCCCCTCAATACCGACCCGGTACGGGGCGGGGGGGGGGGGGGGGGCG
>NZ_JBHWIJ010000339.1:0-5649 GCF_042732255.1 Kitasatospora sp. NPDC059803
GCGCGCGCGCCCCCCCGCCCCCCCGCGGGGGGGGGGGGGGGCGCCCCCCCCCCCCCGACACACGCGTCTCTGGTGCCCCAGGCAGGATTCGAACCTGCGACACCGGCTTTAGGAGAGCCGTGCTCTATCCCCTGAGCTACTGAGGCGGGGCCCGTCTGCGACAAGGCCGTCCACAGCCTACCGGATCGGGGGTGGGGTGGGTGTGGCGGTTGGGGGTGCGGGTGCCGACGAGGGGTCAGGGCGGGTCAAGTAGCCTGCCGGAAAAGTGTTCGACCGCCTTGCCACGCCGTGCGAAGGAGACGAAGGACCCGATGAGACCTGCTGGGCACCCGGTGGTGCGACTGCTGGGGCAGGTGTGGGTGTGGCCCGCGGTGGTGATGCTGGCGGTGGGCGGGTACCGGCTGGGGACGCCGGAGCTGTGGCGGGACGAGATGGCGACCTGGACGGTGGCCACCCGGTCGTTGGGCGACCTGCTCCGGCTGCTCCAGCACGTGGACGCCAGCAACGGGGCGTACTACCTGCTGATGCACGGCTGGACGGCGGTGTTCGGCGACTCCGTGGTGGCGCTGCGAATACCCTCCGTGCTGGCGATGGCGGGGGCGGCCGCGTTCGTGGCGCTGACCGCCGAGCGGCTGTTCGGCAACCGGGTGGCGGCGGTCGGCGCGGGGCTGCTGTTCGCGGTGCCGCCGGAGGTGTCGCGGTACGCGCAGGAGGCGCGCGCGTACGCGCTGGTGACCTTCGCGATCGCGGCGGCCACCTGGTTCCTGGTGCGGGCGCTGGAGCGGCCGACGTGGCGGCGGTGGGCGCCGTACTGCGCGGCGATGGCGGTGGCCGGCGCCGGGCACCTGATCTCGTTCAGCACGGTGGCCGGGCAGGCCGCGCTGGTGCTGCTGCAGCTGTGGCGAACGCGCGGGGCGGCGGAGCGGCGGCTGCTGTGGCAGTACCCGGTGGCGGTGGGGGTGGCGGCGGTGCCGGTGCTGCCGGTGGTGCTGCTGGGCAGCCGGCAGTCGGACCGGCAGCTGGGCTGGATCGAGAAGCCGAACCTCGGGGGCCTGGTGCACTTCGGCCAGCACCTGTTCGGCTCGCACACGGTGTTCTACGCCTTCGTGCTGCTGGCGCTGCCGGTGCTGCTGCTGCCGGGCCGGCGGGTGCAGGCCGGGCAGGCGCTGCTGCTCGCGGGGCTGCCGGTGGTGGGCGTGTGGGTGGTGTCGCAGGGCGGCACCTCGTACTTCATCGAGCGGTACCTGCTGTTCACGGTGCCCGCGTGGGCGGTGCTGGCCGGGGGCGGGGTCGGCGCGGTGTACGGCGTCGCGGCGGCCTGGGCGAAACGTTTCCGTGCTCCGGGACCGGCCAGGGCGGCGGTGGGACTGCTGGCGCTGGGACTGCTCGCCGTCCCGGCCGTGGCCGCCCTGCCGAAGCAGCCCGCGGTGCGCTACGTGGGCTCGCACAACGGGTCGGAGGAGCCGTTCCGGGCGGCGGCCGGGGTGATCGCGGCGGGCTACCGGTCCGGGGACGGGATGGCGGCCCCGCTGGGCAACCAGGCCTGGTCGATGGTGTGGCCGGGCGTCAGCTACTACCTGCCGTCGGACGTCCACCCGTACCCGGTGTTCGTCGCGCAGAGCGCCGACGACGCGGAGGAGCTGTCGCCGACGCCGTGCCCGCAGCCGGAGGCCTGCCTGGGGCAGGCGGCGCGGATCTGGCTGCTGGTCCTCGGGGACACCGAGGACCCGCTGACCACCATGCCGGAGGACCAGGCGCAGGCTCTCCGCACGCAGTACGGGGCGCCCGACCAGGTCACGCCGCTCGGCGGGTTCACGGTCGCGCTGCTCGACCGCGACAACTGACGAGCTAGACCCGGAGCGCGCGGCGGCTGACGAGCACCCACCCGGAGCGCGCGGCGACTGACGGGACGGCCCTGGAACACGCGACGGCTGACGAGCATCACCCGGAACACACGGGAACACGACGGAGGGGGAGCCGGGCGAACCGGCTCCCCCTCCGTCGTCGCGGGCTCAGAGCGTGCGCATCAGCCGGGACTGGATGGACGGCGGGTTCAGGTCGGACTGGAGGGCCACCGGGACCTCCGTCTTGTCGTCGCCCGCGCCCACCCGCAGCAGGCCGACCTCCTGGCCGGCCTTCGCGGTGTGGCCGAGCTTGGCCGCGTCCAGGGTGACCGTGCCGGTGATGCCCGGGAAGCCGGCCACCACGAGGTCCTTGGTCGCGACGACCTGGACCTTGCCGCCGAGGCCGTCGTCCACGGTGCCGACGACGTCGCCCTTCTTCACCACGGTCTGGCCGGTCAGGCCGCCCTGCGCGGCCTGGATCTGCTTGCCGCTGACCTTGAGCACGGTCGGCAGGATGCCGTCGCCGGGGTTGGGCGAGGTGGCCTGCTGGCCCAGGGTGACGCCGATGATCAGCCGCTTCACACCGCCGATCTCCTTGTAGGCGGCCCACATCAGGCAGCCGCCGGCCGGGGTGCTGGAGCCGGTCTTGACGCCGATGACCCCGGTCTTCGGGTTGATCAGGTTGTTGGTGTTGGAGATCTTCGCGTTGTTGAGGCTGGTCTCCGGGGTGGAGACGATCTGCCGGAAGATCTCGTCCTGCATGACCTGCTCGGCCAGCTTCAGCTGGTCCTTGGCGGTGGACTTGGTGTCCGCGAGGAAGCCCGCCGGGTCGGCGTAGGTGGTGTTGGTCATGCCGAACTTGGCCGACGTCTCGTTCATCAGCTTGACGAACGCTTCCTCGGAGCCGGAGTGGAAGCGGGCGAGCAACCGGGCCACGTTGTTGGCCGAGGGCAGCATCAGCAGTTCCAGCGCCTGGTACTCGGTGAGCACCTGGCCCTCGGTGAGGGTGACCCGGGACTCGTCGACGTTGCCGGACTCCTGCGCGGCCTGCTTGTCCACGGTGATCTTCGGGCCGCTCTCCCCCTTCTTCAGCGGGAACTTCTGCAGGATCAGGTAGGCGTTCATCACCTTGGTGACGCTGGCGATCGCGGACGGCGTCTCCTGCCCGGAGCTGCCGAGGCTGCCGACGCCGACCACCTCGGCGGCGGACTGGCCCTTGGCCGGCCAGGCGAGGTCGAGCGGGTCGCCGGCGAAGCTGAAGCTGCCCGCGGCGGACATCCGCACCTTGGCGTCCGGCAGCGGGCGCAGCAGCTGGGCCACCACCGCCGCACCGAGCACCACGGCGAGGAAGGCCGTCCAGATGGTGATCCGCTTGAGCGCGCGGCGCAGCGGCGAGACCGGGCGCGCGTTGAGGGTCGCCAGGACCTCCATCGCCTCGGCGGTGTTCTCCGGCGCGGGCGGCGGCTCCGGGAGGGGCAGCGGCTCGGGCTTCGGCAGCGGCGGGACGGGCGGCACCGGCCGCGGGTCGGGGGTGGGCAGCGGCTCGGGGGCCGGGGGGGGGCCGGGCACGGGGGCGGGGGCCGGCTTAGGTAGCGGCTCCGGACCGGGCTGCGGCTCGGGTTCGGGGAGGGGCTTGGGCGCCGGGTGCGGCTCGGGCACCGGCTCCGGGAGCGGGGAGGGCTCGGGCACCGGGGTCGGTGCCGGGGGCTCCGGCACGGTGCCGGACGCGGAGGCGGAGGCCATGGCGGCGCGCGGAAGCCTGGGGTCCTCCGGCGCCTCGGGCTTGGCCGGCTCGGCTGCCGCCTCGTCGGGTTCGTCGCTCTCGGGCGCGGCGGGCGTGGCGGCCTCGGCGGGCGCGGCGGCCTCGGCGGGCGCGGCGGCCTCGGCGGGCGCGGCGGCCTCGGGCGTGTCGCCCTCGGAGGCGGCCTTCTCGCCGGCCTCCCCCGCCCCCTTCTCCGCGTCCTTCTCCGCACTCCCCGCCACGGCTCCCACGCCCGCCGCAGCCGTCCGCATCGTGAGACGCGGGTCGGTTCCGGTCGGCCGCCCGGCCGCCTTCTCCTCGCCGTCGGCGGCCGTCGCGGCCTCCGCCTCCTCGGCCTCACCCTCGGAACTTCCGCCATCGGCGGGCTTGGTCAGCTCCTCGGGCAGCCGCAGCGCGGTGGTCGCACTGTCCACCGGCAGCCGCAGCATCGTGGTCTTGCTGTCCACATCCCGGACACGGAGCTGTACGGTCGAGCCGCGCTTGGCCCCCGCCGCCGGCGCGTCGCCGGGGCCGGTCTCGGCCTCCCGGGTGCCGTTCGCGTTGCCGTCCGGAGCACCGTCCGGGTCCGGGCCCGCGCCGGCGGCCGTCCCGGTCCGCTCGCGTTCGCGCTCCTGCGCCCGCTCGCCGTCCCTCAGCACCCTGTCGGGGGACTCGCCCACGTATCCCAGCCTCCTCAACGCCCGGCGGGGCACCGGCAGACCCGATTTCGGGAAGCCGACGCCCCCCCCCGTGTACCTGTACAGTCTCCGCCACCGCCGGCCGATCCGGCTGCGCACACCCCGCCCGACCGGCGCTTATTGCCGTCGCACGGGCGTACTGCGGTCTGTTCACCGGTCAGACGCCGGGCCCGCCGCCCCCGGTTCCCCGCCTCCACCGCAAGGTCACGATTCGGAGGCGTACTCGACAAGCCCGTGTGAGAGGCGTCACCCTGTCTCTCATCCACGCGGGGAGGCTTGGATGGGCAAGAGCCGCAGAACTGTTCCCGAGGAACTCTTGCTGCTCGCTTTGGACCCGACCACGGGTACCACGGCGCAGCCGCAGACCCTCGACCTCGGACTCGCCGGGGCCCAGCTCGTCGAGCTGTCCCTGGCCGGACGGATCGTACCGGAGGGAGACCGGATCGCTGTCGTGCTCGCACGGCCGACCGGCGACCCGACCTTGGACCACGCACTGGAACTGCTGCGCCGACGCGGCAGTCCGGTCCGCGCGGCGCACTGGATCGGCGGGCCCCGGCTGGGGCTGCGGCAGACCTACCTGGCGCACCTGGAGCGCTGCGGCATGGTCACGGCCGTGCCGGGCCAGGTGTGCGGGGTGCTGCCGACGACCCGTTATCAGGCGTCGGACGACTGCACCAACGCCGCGATCAAACAGCGGCTGGACACCGCCATCCGCACCGGCGTGCCGCCGGACCCGCGGACGGCCGCACTGGCGGCCCTGGCCCATTCCGTGGGCCTGGGCAAGCACCTGTATCCGGGCAACGAGGGCCGGTCCTCGCGGTCGCGGCTGCGCGACCTGATCCGGTACGACCCGCTGGGCGGGATGGTCGCGCACGCCGTGATGGACGTGCAGAACGGCCTGCCGGCGCAGCAGAACCGTTCTTCCCAGGGTTCCGGGGCCGGGACCGGCGCCGGGCGTTCCGGCGCCCGCGCGGCCGGCCGGGGCTCCGGTCGGGTCACCGCCTCACGGGTCGGCGTCCGCTGACCGGGACCGCCCGGGCGCGCGGGACGCCGCACCGATCGCCGTACGGCCTGCGCGGCGCGTGCGGCCCGCACCGCCCGTACGGCCCGTGACAGCGGGCACGACGGGGCACGACGGCACGACGGGGCACCACGGGCCCGGCGGCACCCCCGACGGCGCGCGCCGCCCCGTTCACGCCGCCCGACGGCGCTGAGCAACGGCGCTGAAGGACCCGACGCACCACCGAAGCAGCATCCGCACCACCAGGAGCACGGAGGGGGGGGGGGGGGGCGCGGGGCCGGGGCCGCGCGGCCCCCCCCCCCCCCCCCCCCCCCCCCCCACGCCGCCCGCGAGGGCGTCCAATGG
>NZ_JBHWIJ010000339.1:5659-8629 GCF_042732255.1 Kitasatospora sp. NPDC059803
CCGCGGGGCTGCACCACGGCGGATTACGCACCCCCCCCACCCCCACCCCACAACCCCCCCCCCCCGCCGCCGGGGGGGGGGGCCCCCCGGCCCCGAACGCCGCCCGCCCCCCGCCCCTCTGCCGTCCCCGAAGGCCCTCCGAGGCCCGTCCGGGGAGCCCGGCGGTCCTGCCTTCGCACGTGCCACTGGCACCTGCGCCGCCGGGGAGCACATCCTTAGCCCGTACCGGTTCGAGCCGCTGAGCCGCATTACCACTCGAAGGCCCTCGCCGTCTCACAGAAGTGCTTTTCCGACGATCTGTTCTACTGCGCTGCTGTGATTCCCTGACGCCGACGTGGCCCAAGGTGACATGCTGCTCCAAGTCAGGGGGGTTGGTCCCAATGTCCGAAGTGTTCCGAGGGCTGCCGATCCAACGATCACCAGAGGTCCGGCCGGAGGTCGATGTGTCGACGAGCATCAATCCCACCGTGCGCCGTCGGCGCCTGGGCTCGGAGCTGCGAAAACTCCGCGAGGGCCTCGGGATGACGGCGGAGGAGGTGGCGGGCCGGCTGATGGTCTCCCAGTCGAAGATCAGCCGACTGGAGAACGGCCGCCGCAGCATCAGCCAGCGCGACGTGCGCGACCTCTGCGACGTCTATCTCGTGAACGACGAGCAGATGCGCGCCAGCCTCATGGAGATGGCCAAGGAGTCGCGCCAGCGCGGCTGGTGGCACGACTTCAACGACATGCCGACCCCGTACAGCGTCTACATCGGGCTGGAGGCCGAGGCCTCCTCGATCCGCGCGTACGAATCCTCCTTCGTCCCGGGCCTGTTGCAGACCGAGCAGTACGCGCAGGCCGTCGTGGAGGGCACCCAGCCGGACACCGACGCGCTCGCCGTGCAGCGCCGGGTGCAGGTCCGGATGAAGCGCCAGGACCGCATCCGGGGCGAGAACCAGCTCGGCAGCCTGTGGACCGTCATAGACGAGGCGGTGCTGCGCCGCGAGGTCGGCAGTCGCGAGGTGATGGCCGAGCAGCTCAAGCACATGATGGAGCTGAGCCAGCACCCGAACATCACCATCCAGGTGATCCCGTTCTCGGCCGGCGCCCACCCCGGTATGACCGGGACATTCTCCCTGCTGGAGTTCCCCGAGTCAGCCGATTCCACGGTTGTCTACTTCGAAGGGGTGACGAGCGATCTCTACCTGGAGAAGGAGGCGGACGTGCGCCGCTATACCGGTCTGTACGACTACCTGCGTGCGGCGGCACTCGGCGTGGCGGAGAGCCGGACACTGATAGCTGAGATTGAAGAGGGATACCACTGATGAGCACCACCTCCGAGCACGGAACCCGCTGGCGGAAGAGCAGCCACAGCGGCGGCAACGGAGCCTGCGTGGAGATCACCACGCCGGCCACGGGGGCGGTGGCGGTACGGGACTCCAAGGACCCTCATGGGCCTCAGCTGCGCTTCTCCGCCGAGGCCTGGACCGCGTTCGCGAGTGCTGCGGCCACCGGGGTGTTCGGCCGCCACTGACCTTGCGGCGGCGGCCGCCGACCCGGCCCCGCGCCCCCGGTGCGAATCCGAGCTCGGACCAGTTGCCCGTAGCAGTGGCCGTCGCCCTCGCCGGCGGCCGACGCTACGGGCAACTGTCGTTCCCGCCCGAACTGCCTTCCCGCCGAGCCTTTCCGCCCGAACCGCCTTGCCGCCCGAACTTCGCTTCCCGCCCGGACCGTTCAGCGCACCACCGGGTACCGCTCGGACCAGGTCAGCCCCTCCGGGGTGCGCGGATCGTGCAGTTCGGTGCCGTGCATCAGCTCCAGCACGAAGTCGTCGGCGAGTTCGAGGATGGCGCCCCGCCCCTCCAGCCCGGCCACCAGCCCCGACGGCAGCGCGGTGTCACCGTGCAGCACCCCGAGCAGGCTCCCGCAGACCGCGCCGGTGGAGTCGCTGTCCCCGGAGTGGTTGACGGCGAGCAGCAGGCCCGAGCGCACGTCGTGCGCGACCAGCGCGCAGTAGACCCCGATCGCCAGCGCCTCCTCGGCGACCCAGCCCTCCCCCAGCGCCTCCACCCGGTCGGCGGACGGTTCGCCGGCCCGGACCGCGTCCAGCGCGGCCCGCAGCGCGGCGGTGGTCTCCTCGTGCGCCTGCCGCTCGGAGAGCAGCGCCAGGGCGAGGTGGACGCCCTCCTCCAGGGTGCCGCCGCGGGCCACGCTCTGGACGATCACCGCGAGCGCGCCCGCCGCGAGGTAGCCGGTGGGGTGGCCGTGGGTGAGCACCGCGCACTCCACCGCGAGTTGGAAGACCAGGCCCGGCTCCCAGCTGGTGAGCAGGCCGAACGGCGCCGCCCGCACGACCGTGCCGCAGGCCTTGGAGTGCGGGTTCTTGGGCCGCTCCACGGTGCCGAGGTACTCGGCGTCGGCCCCGGTCAGGGCGGACAGGCAGCCCTGGCCGGGGGCGCGCTGGGCGTACAGCCACTCCTCGCGGCCGAGCCAGCCGAGGTCGGGGCGGCGCTCGTCGGGGCCCCAGTCGCGCTGGGTGGCGGCCCAGCGCAGGTAGGCCAGGTGCAGGTCGGTGGGCGGGTGCCAGCTGCCGGTGTCGCGCCGGATGTGGGCGCGGATCAGGCCGTCGACGGTGAACAGGGTGAGCTGGGTGTCGTCGGTGACGGCGCCGGTGCGCCCGTACGCGGGGACGTAGCCGGTGACGCCCTGTGGGCCGTGCTGGGCCCGGATCTTCTCCAGCTGCTCGAACTCGACGCCGGCGCCGAGCGCGTCGCCGATGGCACCGCCGAGCAGACAGCCCCGCACCCGGCTGCGGAAGTCCTGCTGCTGGGCGCGTGACCACAGTGGCATCACGACGGGGCGCCTTTCCTCGGGGCAGGGGGCTGCGCGACGCACGGCCGCGGCGCGCGCCCTGGCACTGTATTCGAAGACCCGAGCGAATCAAGGGCGTCCCTCGTGCTCCGGTTCCCCCGGCCCCGGCCGCCGTACGGG
>NZ_JBHWIJ010000340.1:0-8584 GCF_042732255.1 Kitasatospora sp. NPDC059803
CCCGTGCTGGGTGCTCTTCCCGGTGTTGTTTAGCCGCGCCCTCTTCCCCCCCGCGGGGGTGGGTGGGGGGGGGGCCGGGTTCGGTCTGCCGGGGGCCACCACCGGCTTCCTGCTGCCCTCGGCCGTCGACCGGCGAGCCCTGCTCGCACCGGGGCTGCGGTCCTCGGTGGCGCTGGCCTCCGTGGTGAGCGGCGGCGCCGGCGCGGTCGCGGGCTTCCTGCTGCAGGGCCTGGCCCCGCAGTCGTGGATCGTGCTGACCCTCGCGGGCTCCTGGACGGGCGTCTCGGTGGCGCTCACCACGAGCGCGGTCGGCGTCCTGGTCGAGCGGCACGACCAGTGGATGTCCCGGTACGGCCGCAGGGTCTTCGCCGCAGGGTGGCTCCTCGCCGCGGTCGCCGCCGCCGGCGTGTGGACGGCATGGACGCAGGGGCGGACGGGCTGGCTGCAAGGCCTCCTGCTCTGGTCGGGCCCGTGGGGGTGGGCGTCCCAACCGCTCCTGTGGGCGCTCGGCCTCGTGGGTACGGCGGGCGCCGTCGGCACGGTGCTGTCCGTCGGCACCCCGGTGCTCGCCCTCGCCCTCGCCTGGCGGGAACTGCCCGCGATCCCGCAAGCCGCCCTCAGACTGCGCGCGACGGTCGCCGCCCAGATCAGCACGTCCGTCCTCATGCTCGACCTCCGCCAGGCCCGCTCCGGAGTGCCGCGGCTCAAGGAGTGGAACAGCACCCCCCGGCTCCGCCTCCCCATGCCGCGGCACCGGCTGCTGCTGGTCCCGTGGCGTGACCTCACCTGCCTGCTGCGCAACCCCCGCCGCCTGGGGTGGGCCGTCGCCTGGAGCGGAATCGCCGTCGGACTGACCGCGGCGGCCCCCTCCTTCACCTCGACCGCACAGCAGATCGTCGTCGTGCTGTCCCTGGTCGCCGAATACCTGGCGGCCGCCCAACTCACCGAGCCGGCCCGGCTGGAGAGCGACGACCCGCGGCGCTCCACCAACCTGCCCTGGACGTTCAAGTCGCTCGCCCTCCAGCACTCGGCGGTGCCCGGCGGCCTCCTCCTCGCGCTCACCGGAGCCGGCGCACTGGCGTGCGCGCTCGCCGGCCGGGACACCGCAGGACTCCTCCCGCTCCTCGCCTCCGTACCCGCACTCACCGCGGCCGCGCTGGTCAGCTCCTACCGGGGCGTCGTGCCCATGCACCTGACGATCGGCGTCAACACCCCCATGGGCAACACCGGCCCCGGCCAGGTGGCGCTCTGGTACCTGCGCGGCCCGCTGGCGGTCGGCACCCTCCTGTTCCCGCTCGCCCGCTCCGCAGCCCAGGGCCACCCGTACGCCGCGACACAACTCGCCTGGACCCTGGCCGTCACCGCAGCCGCCCTCTGGTGGGTCCGGCGCACCGCCCACCGCCTCCACACCCGATAGCCCCGGCCCCACACCAGGGGCCGGCCGCCGTTGCGGACGCATCGTCGGGCGGTCCCTCCGGAGGCGGGCGCCCGTGACGCCTCATACCTGAGAGCCAGGCCGAGAACGGCTCCGCGGCGGGAGGCCGGCCGGCGGGTCCGCTCCGTAGCGTGGTGACCGAATGCACCCCGGCCGAGGAAGGCACCGTGAGCGTCCGAATTGCTGAGAGCCCCTAGGAGGTGGTCGGTGCGCGGAGCGCTGCACACCGTGAGGAAGGATCTGTTCACCCCGGCCCCGCAGCCCATGCCGCCCATGAGCGGGCCGGGACTGCTGAGGTGGCTGCCGCACGGCGCGGTCGTCGCGGTGGCGGTCTTCGCGGCCGTCTCCGCTACCGAGGACATCCCGTTGCGGCCGCTCGGGATGCTCCACGCCGCGCTCCTGGTACCGGCGCTGCGCCGGCCGCTGCCGGCCTGGTGGCTGTCGCTGGTGATGCTGCCGGTGTTCTCGTTGTACCCGCCCTTCGCGCCGTACACGGGATGGGCGTGGGCCGTGCAGGCTGGGCTGTCGTTCCTGGTCGCGCTGCGCAACCCGCCGCGGGTGACGGGCGAGACGGTGGCGCTGAGCACCGCGCTGCTGCTGGGACTGCAGCTGGCGGGCGGGCGGATCGGGCCCTGGTACTTCACGGTGATCGTGCTGGTGTTGTTCGCCCTCGTCGTGGCCGCCGCGACCGGGGTGCGCCGGACGAGGGAGGTCCGCGCCCGGCTCGCGGAGCAGGAGCGGGCCCTCGCGCAGGAGCGGGCGCACCGCACCGTCCTGGAGGAACGCGCCCGCATCGCGCGCGAGTTGCACGACGTGGTCGCCCACCACATGTCCGTCATCTCCATCCAGGCCGAGGCCGCCCCGTACCGGGTCGCGGACCCGCCCCGGGAACTGGTCGCGGCGCTGGCCGACATCCGCGCGGGCGCCCTGGAGGGACTGACCGAGCTGCGCCGCCTCCTCGGCGTGCTGCGCTCCGAGGACCGTCCCGGCGGGCGTGCTCCCGAGGCTCCGCAGCCCACCCTGGAAAGGCTCGACGACCTGCTCGCCGGGGTGCGCGCGGCCGGGCTCGACGTGCGGGCGGTGGTCTCCGGGACGCGCCGGCCGCTGCCCGAGGGCGTGGAGCTGTCGGCCTACCGCATCGTGCAGGAGGCGCTCAGCAACACGCTGCGCCACGCCCCGGGCGCCGCGGCCCGCGTCGAGCTGACGTACACCGACGCCGCTCTGCGGCTGCGGATCCGCAACGGGCCCGGCACCGCGGCCGCCGGGCCCTCGCCGGGAGCCGGGCACGGCCTCCTGGGCATGCGCGAACGTGCCGTGATGCTCGGCGGGGAGTTCTCCGCCGGCACCACCCCCGACGGTGGCTACGAGGTCACCGCGCTGCTGCCGGTGCCCGCCGCCCCAGCCGTCCGGACAGACAGGGAACAGACCGCATGACGATCCGAGTGATGATCGCCGACGATCAGGCGATGGTTCGCGAGGCCTTCTCGGTGCTCCTCGGCGCCCAGCCCGGCATCGAGGTGATCGCGACCGCCGTGGACGGCCTGGACGCGGTGGCCAAGGCCGAGGAGCTCCGCCCCGACGTGATCGTGATGGACATCCGGATGCCCGGACTGAACGGCATCGAGGCCACCCGCCGGATCACCGGGCAGGCCGGCCTGTCGACCAGGATCCTCGTCCTGACCACCTTCGACCTCGACGAGTATGTGTACGAGGCGCTGCGGGCCGGCGCCGGCGGGTTCCTCCTCAAGGACGCCTCCGGGGTCCAACTGGCCGAGGCGGTACGCGTCGTGGCGGCCGGGGACGCGCTGCTGTCGCCCGGACTCACCAAGCGGCTCATCACGGAGTTCGCCCGGCTGGGCGGCTCGGCGAAACCGCCCGCCCAGGTGCGGATCGACGTCCTCACCAACCGCGAGACCGAGGTGCTCACGCTGGTCGCCCGGGGCCTGTCCAACGCGGAGATCGCCGCCGAACTCGTCGTCGCCGAGCAGACCGTCAAGACGCACATGGGCAGCATCCTGCAGAAGCTGCAGCTGCGGGACCGAACCCAGGCCGCAGTCCTCGCCTACGAGACGGGACTGGTCGTTCCCGGCCGCACCGATCTGTGATCCCGCGGTAGTGCGGCGGCACTGGCCCGGACGTCTCCCTCCGACCCCCTACCTGAGAGCTGCTCCGGAGAATGGCTCCGCGGTGTGAGGCCCGTGCGGGTGCCGGATTCCTAGCGTTCTTGTACGAGCCGGTCCTCGCCGCCCCCGTGTGCGGTTCCGAGGACCTCGCGGCTCCCGACAAGTTCCGCGGGCGGCGGCGACCGCCCCGCGCACCATCGCAGGAGTACAGCCATGACCACACCCCGAAGCCTCGCCGCCTCGCCCGCCCGGCCCGCCCGGCCCGGCCGGCCCGTCCGGATCCTGCGGGCCGCCTCCGCCGTCCTGGCGTCGTTCCTCGCGTTCCTGACCGTCGCCATCGTGCTCGGCGCGTACGTCCCCTCGATACCCAAGGCGGGCGTGATCGGGCCGGTCCTGGGCGGGCAGTACCCGTTCCACACGGCCCTGCTGGCCCTCGTCGCCGCCGGCCTCGCCGCGCTGGCCTGGCGGGCCGGCCTGGTGCGCTGGGGACGCGTGGTCACCGGCGTCTCGACGCTGTGCACCGTGGGCGCGCTGGTCATCGGCGGCATCCAGTTCCAGGCCGCCAGGGAGGCCGGCGTCGACATCTCGCTGGGCCAGGTGTTCACCGAACTCTCCTACCCCGCGGCGAAGCCGGACGCGACCGAGACGTTCGCGAGCCCCGAGGGCGAGCCCCTGCGGGTGGACGCGTACCTGCCCGCGAAGGCCCCGGGCAAGCGGACCCCGGCTGTCGTGCTCGCCCACGCCGGCGGCTTCCACACCTTCGACAAGAACGACCTGCGCGGCACCGGCCGCTGGCTCGCCGACCACGGCGTCGCCGTCTTCGCCGTCGACTACCGCCTGGCCGGTCCCGACCGTCCCACCTGGGACAAGGCCCCGCAAGACCTCGTCTCCGCCATGGGCTGGGTGCAGCGCAACGCCGACGTGTACGGCGTCGACGGCGCGCGGATCTCGCTCGGCGGCATGTCGGCGGGCGGCACCCTGGCGATGAACACCGCCTACCGCCTCCAGAACGGCACCATCAAGGCCGCCGAGGGCGCCACCCCTGCGCCCCCGGCCTCCGTGATCGGCTTCTACCCCGGCACCGACGTCGCGCAGATGTGGGAGGACGACGTGGCCGGGACCCGCGAGGCGGCGCAGATGTACACCGGCGGCACCCCGAAGCAGTACCCGGACCGCTACCGCGAGGTGTCCCCGCCGTCCGACGTCCGCCCCGGCCTGCCCCGCACCCTGCTCGTCGTCGGGGACCGCGACCGCAGCGCCCGCCCCGAGACCGTCACCGGCCTCGGCGACGCGCTGAGGAAGCAGGGCGTCGACGTGGAGGTGAAGGAACTGCCCTTCGCCGACCACGCGTTCGACGACGCGTACGGCAGCCTCACCTCCCAGACGAGCCGGCAGATCCTGCTCGACTTCCTCCTCGCGGACGCACGCTGACCCCGGGTCCCGGCCGGCCGTCGAGGCGGACAGGCAGCGCGCCACGGCTGCGGGAGACTCGCTAGTAGTGCGTGCTGTGGTTCCACCAGGCCTGGGTGCTGTCAGTGCCGCTTTCCCCCGCAGGGGCGGACTCCGCCACGGGGGTGGGCGTCGACACCGGGCCGGCTGGGCCTATCCGCCCTGGTCCAAGGGCAAGTCCGCCGGCCGGTGGGTCACGAGGTTGGTCACGTGACTGCTGCACCGTGACCGGAAAAGCAAAAAACCCCTGATAATCAGGGGTCTTAGCTGGTGTCCGAGGGGGGACTTGAACCCCCACGCCCGATAAAGGGCACTAGCACCTCAAGCTAGCGCGTCTGCCATTCCGCCACCCGGACCGGGTGTTGTCTTTGCGGCTTTCGTTCTCTTGTCGGCCGCGCTGACAGATGTAACTGTAGCAAAGATCGGCTTGGGGTCCCAAAACGGTTCGGGGCGGGGGTGCGGGGGTGGTGGCGGGGGCAAGGGGGAGTGTGTGGCGGGGGCGTGACCAGGGGGTTTCGGGGGCGCGCAGGGGGTGGATCCGGGTCGGGGGCTGGGGGAGGATGGGCGTACGTGCTCGTACGCCCGGGTGCAGGTCCTGGGGGTGGCGCGCTGGTGCGTCGGTGCGGGCCAAAGACGAGGAGTGACCGTGAGCGAGCGGAGCGAGTCGGCGGGGCCGAGGGCGACGGCTGAGTCGGAGGTCGCCGGGATCTGTCGCGATCTGATCCGGATCGACACCAGCAACTACGGGGACGGCTCCGGCCCGGGGGAGCGCAAGGCGGCGGAGTACGTCGCCGAGCAGCTCGCCGAGTTCGGGGTGGAGCCGCAGATCTTCGAGTCGGCCAAGGGGCGGGCCTCGACGGTGGTGCGGATCGAGGGCGAGGACCGTTCCCGCCCGGGCCTGCTGATCCACGGCCACACCGACGTGGTGCCGGCCAACGCCGCGGACTGGACGTACGACCCGTTCGGGGGCGAGATCGCGGACGGCTGCGTGTGGGGGCGCGGCGCGGTCGACATGAAGGACATGGACGCGATGACCCTCGCGGTGGTCCGCGACCGGCTGCGCACCGGCCGCAAGCCCCCGCGCGACCTGGTGCTGGCGTTCGTCGCGGACGAGGAGGCCGGCGGCACGTACGGGGCGCGGTTCCTGGTGGACAAGCACCCGGAGCTGTTCGAGGGCGTGACCGAGGGCATCGGCGAGGTCGGCGGCTTCTCCTTCACGGTCAACGACCAGGTGCGGCTGTACCTGGTGGAGACGGCCGAGAAGGGCATGCACTGGATGCGCCTGACGGTCGAGGGCCGCGCCGGGCACGGCTCGATGGAGAACGACGACAACGCGATCACCGAGCTGTGCGAGGCGGTCGCCCGGCTCGGCCGGCACAAGTTCCCGCTGCGGATCACCAAGACCGTACGGGCGTTCCTGAACGAGCTGTCGGACGCGCTCGGGGTCGAGCTCGACCCGGAGAACATGGACGAGACCCTGCGGGTGCTCGGCGGCATCGCCAAGATGATCGGCACCACGCTGCGCAACACCGCCCAGCCGACCATGCTCGGCGCCGGGTACAAGGTGAACGTGATCCCCGGCCAGGCCACCGCACACGTGGACGGGCGCTTCCTGCCCGGCTATGAGGAGGAGTTCCTGGCGGAGCTGGACAGCGTGCTGGGCCCGCGCGTGAAGCGGGAGAGCCTGCACTCGGACAAGGCGATCGAGACCACCTTCGACGGCGCGCTGGTGGAGGCGATGCAGACGGCGCTGCGGGCGGAGGACCCGATCGCCCGCGCGGTGCCGTACTGCCTGTCGGGCGGGACGGACGCCAAGTCGTTCCAGGACCTCGGGATCCGCTGCTTCGGCTTCGCGCCGCTGCAGCTGCCGCCGGAGCTGGACTTCGCCGGGATGTTCCACGGCGTGGACGAGCGGGTGCCGGTGGACGGGCTGAAGTTCGGCGTCCGGGTGCTGGACCGGTTCCTCGACGCCTGCTGAGCGTTGCCTGCCGAGCGTTGCCTGCCGAGCGGCTTGGGCTGAGCTCCTTGGGCTGAGCACCTTGGGCGGACGGCCCGTTCCCGGAGTGCCGGGGGGGGGCCGTCCGCATTGTCCGAGCTAATGATTTGGGACAGGGCGAAGGAGATCAACAGAAACGATCCTGCAAGGAAATGCGGATCGAGCGTGCGTGCGAGACGTCACCGTTGCGAGTGAATGGCAAATCTGTTCCGTACCCCGTTTGCCACACCCTCGTTCATCCCTGTGCAACCCGCCGAACGGGTTGCGTTGTCCATACAGGAGGAATGATGAAGGTCAAGAAGATCGCCGCTGTTGCCGCCGCCACCGGTGGCCTGGTGATCGCCGCCGCCGGTGTCGCGTCCGCTCACGGCGGTGCCGCCGCCGAGGGTGTGGCCGCCGGCTCCCCGGGTGTCGTCGCCGGCAACCAGGTGCAGATCCCGGTGCACGTCCCGGTCAACCTGTGCGGCAACACCGTCAGCGTGATCGGTGTGCTGAACCCGGCGTTCGGCAACCACTGCGCCAACTTCTGAGTCACGCTCCGAGCTGCTGAGGCTCGTTGAGCCGACTCATTCGACCCCCGGGTGGCGGACGCGCCGCCCGGGGGTCGCTTGCATGCGGGGTGCGAGTGCGGGGTGCGGAGAGGTGAACAAGGGGGCAATCGCTCGATCGGGTGAAGCTGGTTCGTTCGGCTCAACCTGCCCGCCGTTTTCTCGTTAACTCCTGTGCAGTCGAAGACCTTGCCGGATATCCGGATATACGGAAATTCCGACTTTCGGAAGGTATTTACGTCAAGGTCGTCACGTCGTTCTCGATACGTCAGGGGAAAAGATGAGGAATGTAGCCAAGAAGGGGATCCTCACGGTCGTGGCCACCGGCAGTGTCCTGGCCTCGACCGCCGGCTACGCCTACGCGGGTGCCGAGGCCCAGGGAGGTGCCGCCGGCTCGGCGGGCGTCGCCTCCGGGAACTCGGTGCAGGTGCCGGTCGAGGTGCCGATCAACGCCTGCGGCAACACCGTCGACGTGATCGGCGTGCTGAACCCGTCCTACGGCAACCGTTGTGCCAACGCCAGCGGCCACCCCGAGGCCGCGAAGCCGGGCGGCTCCCACGTGGGCTCCGGCTCCCACACCGGCTCCGGTTCCCACGCAGGCTCCGGGGCCAACGGCGGCACCGGCCGGGGCTCCTCCGCCTCGGGTGCGTCCGCCTCCGGCGTCGCCGCCAACTCGCCCGGCGTGGTCTCCGGCAACAGCATCCAGGCCCCCGTGCACGTCCCGGTCAACGCCTGCGGCAACTCC
The DNA here is from genome assembly GCF_042732255.1 of Kitasatospora sp. NPDC059803. Taxonomy (NCBI): domain Bacteria; kingdom Bacillati; phylum Actinomycetota; class Actinomycetes; order Kitasatosporales; family Streptomycetaceae; genus Kitasatospora; species Kitasatospora sp. NPDC059803. The sequence continues at coordinate 8,297 of NZ_JBHWIJ010000340.1, forward strand.
GTCGACGTGGTCGGCGTCGGGAACCCCGCCTTCGGCAACGACTGCGCCAACGTCGCGCAGCCCGCCCCGGCGCCGAAGCCGGCCGACGACTGCCCCGAGAAGCACAGCCCGTCCATCCCGCCGCAGGCCGGCGGCGAGGTCCCGGGCAACCCGCGCAACGGCGGCCCGTCCGCCACCCCCGAGGCCGGCGCACACTCGGCCCCCGCCGCGGCTCCGGTCGCGAGCGGCCCGGTCCCCCAGGACGCGGCCCGCCCCGCCGCCCCCGCCGGCGCCTCCCCGCCCGCCCGC
>NZ_JBHWIJ010000341.1:0-8583 GCF_042732255.1 Kitasatospora sp. NPDC059803
GGCGGGCACAGTCCGCCGCCGGGCCGCTGACCAGGCGTCAGCGCGTGGTGAGTTGCTCGGCCAGGGCGCGCAGGGCCAGCTCGTACGAGCCGAGCCCGAATCCCGCGATGGTGCCGGAGGCCACCGCGGCGATCACCGAGGTGTGCCGGAAGGTCTCCCGGGCGTACGGGTTGGAGATGTGCACCTCGATCAGCGGCGCGGTGCGCTGCGAGGCGGCGTCCCGCATCGCGTACGAGTAGTGCGTGAACGCGCCCGGGTTGATCACCACGGGCACCTTGCCGTCGGCCGCCTCGTGCAGCCACTCCACCATCTGCTGCTCGGAGTTGGTCTCGTGCACCTCGACCTCGAAGCCGAACTCCTTGCCGAGCGCGGTGCAGCGCTCGACCAGCCCGGCGTAGGAGGTGGCGCCGTAGACGTCCGGCTCGCGGCTGCCGAGCCGTCCGAGGTTGGGGCCGTTGAGCACCATGACCCTGGTCACGCCGAGACCTCCGCGTAGGCGGCGACCAGCAGGGACGGGTCGGGACCCTCCAGGACGGAGGTCTTGCCGAGGCCGTCCAGGACGATGAAGCGGATCAGGTCGCCGCGCGACTTCTTGTCGATCTTCATGGCGTCCAGCAGCTTCGGCCAGGCGTCCGCCTGGTAGCGCAGCGGCAGCCCGACGGAGGCCAGCACGGTGCGGTGCCGGTCGGCCGTCTCGTCGTCCAACCGGCCTGCCAGGCGGCCGAGTTCGGCGGCGAAGACCATGCCGATGGAGATCGCGGCGCCGTGCCGCCACTTGTAGCGCTCGTTGCGCTCGATGGCGTGGCCGAGGGTGTGGCCGTAGTTGAGGATCTCGCGCCGGCCGGACTCCTTGAGGTCCCCGGAGACCACGTCGGCCTTGACCTGGATGGCGCGGCGGATCAGCTCGACGGTGTGCCGGCCGTCCGGGGTCTTGGCGCCCTCCGGGTCGGCCTCGATCAGGTCGAGGATGGCCGGGTCGGCGATGAAGCCGCACTTGATGACCTCGGCGAGGCCGGAGACGTAGTCGTGCTTGGGCACGGTCGCCAGGGTGTCGAGGTCGGCCAGCACGCCCACCGGCGGGTGGAAGGCGCCGACCATGTTCTTGCCCTCGGCGATGTTGATGCCGGTCTTGCCGCCGACGGCCGCGTCGACCATGCCGAGCAGCGTGGTGGGCATGGAGATCCAGCGGACGCCACGCAGCCAGGTGGCGGCGACGAAGCCGGCCAGGTCGGTGGTGGCGCCGCCGCCGAGGCCGACGACGACGTCGCTGCGGGTGAAGCCGGTCTGCCCGAGCACCGACCAGCAGTACGCGGCGACCTCGGCGCTCTTGGCGTCCTCGGCGTTGGGCACCTGCAGCGCGATCGCCTCGTAGCCCTCGCCGAGCAGGTCCTCGCGGATGGCGTCGGCGGTGGCGGCCAGCGCCTCGGGGTGGATGATCGCGACCCGCCTGGCGCGGGTGCCGATGAGCGGCGCCAGCTCGCCGAGCAGCTGGTGCCCGATCAGCACGTCGTACGGGTCGTGGCCGGCGCTGCCGCCGACGTGAATCCTGACGATGGGGTCAGTCATGGGGGGTCTTCAGCTCCAGTGCTTCCAGTACGGCGTCCGCGACCTGCTCGGGGGTGCGGCCGGCGGTGTCGACGACGGCGGTGGCCACCTCCAGGTAGAGGGGCCGGCGGGCCTCCATCAGCTCGCGCCAGCGGGCCCGCGGGTTGATGGCCAGCAGCGGGCGCGGGGCGTCCAGGCCGACCCGCTTGACCGCGTCCGCCAGCGGGACCTCCAGGAAGACGACCGGCAGCTCGCGCAGCAGGGCGCGGGTGGCCTCGGCCATCACCGCGCCGCCGCCGAGCGCCAGGACGCCGTCGTGCTCCGTGGCGCCCGTGCGCACGGCCCGGACCTCCAGCTCGCGGAAGTGCGGCTCGCCCTCGTCGATGAAGATCTCCGGGATGGGCTTGCCGGCCAACGCCTCGATGTCGGCGTCGGTGTCCCGGAAGCCGACGCCCAGGCGCTCGGCCAGGGCCCGCCCGACGGTGGACTTGCCACTGCCGGGCGGGCCGACCAGCACAACGACCGGAACGGTCATCGGATGATCAGGTTGTCGAGGTAGCCCTGCACGTTGCGGCGGGTCTCGGAGACGTGGTCACCGCCGAACTTCTCGCTCACCGCGTCGGCCAGCACCAGCGCGACCATCGCCTCGGCGACGATCCCGGCGGCCGGCACGGCACAGACGTCCGAGCGCTGGTGGTGCGCCTTGGCCGGCTCGCCGGTGCGCACGTCCAGGGTCTGCAGCGCCCGCGGCACGGTGGCGATCGGCTTCATGGCGGCACGCACCCGCAGCACCTCGCCGGTGGTCAGGCCGCCCTCGGTGCCGCCGGAGCGGCCGGAGGTGCGCTTGACGCCCTCGGGGGTCGGGACGATCTCGTCGTGCGCCTGCGAGCCGGGCACCCGGGCCAGCTCGAAGCCGTCGCCGACCTCGACGCCCTTGATCGCCTGGATGCCCATCAGCGCGGCGGCCAGCCGGGCGTCCAGCCGGCGGTCCCAGTGCACGTGCGAGCCCAGACCCACCGGCACGCCGTACGCGAGCACCTCGACCACGCCGCCGAGGGTGTCGCCGTCCTTGTGGGCCTGGTCGATCTCGGCGACCATCGCCTTCGACGCGTCGGCGTCCAGGCAGCGGACCGGGTCGGCGTCCAGCCGCGCCTCGTCCGAGGGCAGCGGCAGCACACCGGCCGGGGCCTTGGCGGCGGCCAGCTCGACCACGTGGCTGACGATCTCGATCCCGCAGGTCGCCTTCAGGTACGCGCGGGCGACGGCACCGAGCGCGACCCGGGCGGCCGTCTCACGGGCGCTGGCGCGCTCCAGGATCGGACGGGCCTCGTCGATCGAGTACTTCTGCATGCCGGCCAGGTCGGCGTGGCCGGGGCGGGGGCGGGTGAGCGCCTCGTTGCGGGCCAGACCGGCCAGCACCTCGGGGTCGACCGGGTCGGCCGACATGACCTGCTCCCACTTCGGCCACTCGGTGTTGCCGACCATGACCGCCACCGGGCTACCCATGGTCTCGCCGTGCCGGACGCCGCCGAGGAACGTCACCTCGTCCTGCTCGAACTTCATCCGTGCGCCGCGACCGTAACCGAGCCGGCGGCGCGCCAGCGCGTCGGCCACCACCGCGGTGGTGACCGGTACACCGGCGGGCAGGCCCTCCAGCGTCGCGACGAGTGCGGGGCCGTGCGACTCCCCCGCCGTCAGCCAGCGCAACGTACCCAACGGAGCTCCTTCATCAGCGGACCGGCCACGGCACCTGCCGGGGCCCGCCCGGGCGTGCCTTTTCCCCTGAATCCTTTCACGTCCCGGCGGCACCCGGAGGCCCAGTCCGCGTGACGGACGGTGGTCGGTCAGTCGGCGGGACGGTGGTCGGCACGATTCCGGCCAGCCGGCCGGGCGGTGGCCGGCGCGATCCGGCCACCGGCGCGGGCTCAGCGCCCGGCGAGGGCCTTCTCGCCCGCCTCGCGCATCGCCGCCAGCGGCCCCGGCGCCCGCCCGGTGAAGGCCTCGCTCTGCAGCACCGCCTGGTGCACCAGCAGGTCCAGCCCGCCCAGGACGGTCGCCCCGCGCGCGGCGCAGGCGGCGGCCAGCGCCGTCGGCCACGGGTGGTACAGCACGTCGAACAGCGCCCCCGGCGCGGCGGGCAGCGCCCCGGCGAACGCGTCGGTCGCACCGACCGGCGTGGTCGAGACGGTCAGCGGCCGCGCCAGCGCCTGCGCGCCGAGCTCCCAGTCGGCGGTGCGCACGGCGACGCCCAGCCGCTCGCCCAGCTCGGCCATCTCCCGGGCCCGCTCCGCGCTGCGCACGTAGACGGTCACCTCACCGGTGCAGACCTGGGCCAGCGCCGCCAGCGCCGAGGAGGCGGTGGCCCCGGCACCCAGCACGGCCGCGGCCGGCACCTCGGTGATGCCGCGCTCGCGCAGCGCGTTCACCAGCCCGGGGACGTCGGTGTTGTCCCCGATACACCGCCCGTCGGCGGTGAACACCACGGTGTTCACCGCGTCCACCGCGCGGGCCGTCGCGCTGACCTCGTCCAGCAGCGGGATGATCGCCCGCTTCAGCGGCATGGTCAGCGACAGCCCGGCCCACTCGGCCTCGTCCAGCCCGGCGAGGAAGCCGGGCAGGCCGGCCTCGTCGACCTCGAAGCGGTCGTAGCGCCAGCCGTCCAGCCCGAGCGCCGCGAAGGCGGCCCGGTGCAGGTCCGGCGAGAGCGAGTGGGCGATCGGCGAGCCGAGGACGGCGGCCCGGTACTTGCTGGTCAACGCTGCTCCTCCGTGAACGGCGGTGCGGTGGCGGCTACTTGGTGGTGCAGTGGAGACCGACCTTGTCGAAGCCCTGGCCCGCCGCCCGGCAGTACGCCTCGACGTTGGCGGCGTGCTCCTTGTCCGTGTCGGCGAAGAGGGTGTTGGACGGGGACATCGCGATGAAGTACAGCCACTTGCCGTCCGCCGGGTTGAGCACCGCCTTGAGCGCGTCGTCGCCGGGGTTGGAGATCGGCGTCGGCGGCAGGCCCGGGTTGATGTAGGTGTTGTACTTGTTGGACCCGTCGTTGATGTCCTTCTTGTCCAGGTCCTTGCGGCCCAGCGAGTACTGCAGCGTGGTGTCCATGCCGAGCGTGTGGCGCACGGCATCGCTCGCCAGCCGGTTCTGGATGGTCCTGGCCATCTTGGCGAAGTCGTCGACCTTGTTGCCCTCGCGCTGCAGGATGCTCGCCTCGATGACCACCTCGTACGCGTTCTTGAGGCCGACCTTGGACGCGTCGGCGTCCAGGGTCGCGTACTTGTCGGTGGCGTTCTTCACCATCTGCTTGAGCAGGTCCTCGGGCTTCATGCCGTCGGCGATGTTGTACCGGGTCGGCCAGAGGAAGCCCTCGACGTTGCCGTTCGCGTACGCCGGCAGGCCGAGACTGCCGACCTGGGCCTTGGCGACACCCGCCGTGGTGCCCTGCGGCAGCTTCAGCTTCCCGTCGATCAGGGTGTAGATGTCGGCGGCGGTCTTGCCCTCGGGGATGACCAGCGCCGCACCGCCGGCCCCGTTGAGCAGTTCGCTCAGCGCGGTGGCGGCCGGCAGCTCCTTCTTCAGCGAGTAGAAGCCCGGCTGGACGTTCTTGCACTTCGGCTCGGCGTCGCAGGCCTTGCTGAAGGCGTCGACGCTCTTGACCACGCCGGCGCTCTTCAGCGCCAGGCCGATCTGACCGCCGACCGCACCCGACTTGACCTCGACCTGGACGGGGCTGCCGCCCTCGCCCGTGAAGTCCGGCGGCGGGCCGAAGTGGTCCTGGTAGAAGCCGTAGCCCCACCAGCCGGCCCCGCCCAGGGCGCCGACCAGCACCAGCGCGACCAGCAGGCAGGCCCCGCCGTTGCGGCGGCCGGACTTCTTGCCCTTCTCCTTGCGCTTCTTCTGCGCGTCGCGGGAGGAGTCCTCCTCGCCGAGGAAGCCCTCCTGTTCGGCGTGGCCGTCCTCGTCGCGGTACTCGGCGTCCTCGTGGTGGCCGTCCTCGTGACGGCCGTCCTCCTGGAAGCCGTCCGGGTGGCCGTCCCACTCGTCGGTCTCGGGCGCGTGCCCGCCGACCGGATCGGCGCCGGCCTCCAGCGCGGCGGCCTCGGCCTCCCAGTCGATGCCGTCCGGGCCGGGGCCGCTGACGGGCGCGGCCGGCTCGGGTTCCGGCGCCGCGCGACGCCGCCGCCCGGGCTGCGCGCCCTGCTGCGGGATGCCCGGCTGCTGCTGCGCGCCGGGCTGCTGAGGCTGCTGGGGCTGCTGCGGGGACATCCCCTGCTGCTGCGCCATGCCCGGTTGCTGCTGACCGTCCGGGAACCCCTGCTGCTGGTACCCCTGCTGGGGCAGCTGCTGCTGGTACCCCTGCGGCGCCATCTGCTGCTGCTGTTGCTGTTGCTGCTGCGGGTACCCCTGCTGCGGCATCTGCTGCTGCGGGTAGCCCTGCTGCTGCATCTGCTGCTGGGGCACCTGCTGCTGCGGGTACTGCTGCTGCCCGCCCGGGAACCCCTGCTGCTGATACCCCTGCGGGTACCCCTGCTGCGGCATCTGCTGCATCTGCTGCTGCGGATACCCCTGCTGCTGCATGTCTCCGTACGGCTGCTGGACCGGCTCGCCCTGCTGCTGGGGATACTGCTGGACCGGCTCGCCCTGCTGGGGATACTGCTGCCACTGGCCGTCCTGCTGGCCGGGGACCGGCTGCTGGCCGCCGTACCCGGGGTCACCGGGGTGCCACGGCTCAGAGCCCTGGGGGCCGTAGCCCCGACCCAGATCGGTCATTGATCCCCTTAACCGACGAAGACGGCCGGAGGATCGGACCGGCCGTCCGGGACGCGGTCCCGGCTGATTCTCGAACCGGCGTGCTAGCGCAGCGCCTGGGAGGAGACGTTACCGTACCGCACACGTGCCCCCGGCAGGGCGGACGTGCCGTCAGTGTCCGACCTCACCAGCCCGCGCCCGGCTCGGGCTCCGGCGCCGCCGGCCCGGAGTCGGGGGCCGACGCACCGGCCGAAGCCGACGACGAGGCCGAGGCGCCGGGCTTCGCCGACGCCCGGTTCGCGTTGAACTCGGCGACGTTGCGCTGCTGCACGTCGAAGCTGTCGGTGAAGCGGGTGTCCCCCGGTTTCACGGTGACGAAGTAGAGCCAGTCCCCCTGCGCCGGGTCCAGCGCCGCCGTGATCGCCTGCCGCCCCGGGTTGGAGATCGGCGTGGGCGGCAGCCCCGGGTGCAGGTAGGTGTTGTACGGGGAGTCCAGCCGGGTGTCGGTGACGGTGGTGTTCAGGGTCGACCGGCCGAGCGCGTAGTTGATCGTGGAGTCGAGCTGCAGCGGCATGCCCTTGGCCAGCCGGTTGTAGATGACCCGCGCCACCTTGCCCATGTCCTCGTTGTTGTCGGCCTCGCCCTGGACCATGCTGGCCACGGTGACCAGCCCGTACAGGCTCTGGCCGAGGTTCTGCGCGACGACGTTCGCGTCGTCCCGGCTGAACTCCTTGCCGGCCCGCTCCACCATCTGTTTCAGCAGGTCGATCGCGGTGGTCCCGTCGGTGACGCTGTACGTCGCGGGGAAGAGGTAGCCCTCGGGGCTGCCCTTGGCGAAGTCCGGCAGGCCCAGTTCGGCGCCCTGCTCCTGGGCGGTGCGCTGGGTGGTGCCCTCCGGCAGACGCAGCTTGTGGTCGATGGCCACGTAGATCTGGTAGCCGCGCCAGCCCTCGGGGATGGTCAGGCCGTTGGCGTTGGCCGGGTCGATCAGCACGGTCAGCGCGGCCGCGGCCGACATCCGCTGCTTCAGGGTGTAGGTGCCGGGCTGGATCCGCCCGGCGGCCGCGGCGCTGCCCTTGGCCGCCCGGGTGAAGGCGAGCGAGCTGGCCACCACCCCGTTGCGGACCAGGGTGGACGCGATCTGGGACAGGCCCGCGCCCTCCGGCACCGAGACCTGGACGCTGCCGGTGCCCTGCCCGTCGTAGTCGGCGGCGGCCGGGGGTTTGCGCTGCCCCTGGAGCCAGGTGTACCCGGCGAGGCCCGCCCCGCCGAACACCGCGACCAGGGCGAGCGCGGTGAGCGCGCAGGCCAGTCCGTTACGCCGTCGGTGCGGATCGGGCGCATCGGAGCGCATGCGGGGCGCGCCCGGCGGGCGGCCCTCCGGCTCCAGCACCGGCGCACCCAGGTGCCCGGGCGTGAGCCCCGGGTGGAAGTCCTGGTCGGTCATGGCTCGCGTCCCCTCGGCAGTGCCGAAACGTTCGAAAGGGGTCCGTGCGGACGCGTCCGCACGGACCCCTCGACGGGACGTTAGATCAGGCCGGTCAGCCGACCGCCTCGACGCTCTCACCGGGCGGGTTCCCGCTCACCCGTTCGGACTCAAGGGCGGTCTGCAGGATCACCACCGCGGCGGCCTGGTCGACCACCGAGCGGCCCTTCTTCGCCTTGACGCCCGAGGCGCGCAGCCCATGGGTGGCGGTGACGGTCGACATCCGCTCGTCGACCAGCCGGACCGGCACCGGGTACAGCCGGTTGGCCAGCCGCGTCGCGTACGCGCGGACCTTCTCCGCCGCCGGGCCCTCCTTGCCGCTCAGCGAGCGGGGCAGCCCGACGATCACCTCCACCGCGTCGTACTCCTCGACGATGGCGGCGATCCTGGCCTGCGACTTCACCCCGGCCGGAACGGTCTCCACGGGCGTGGCGAGCACCCCGTCGGGGTCGCAGGACGCGACCCCGATCCGGGCGTCACCGACGTCGACGGCGATCCGCCGCCCCCGCCGGAAGGGCCGCTCCACCTGAGGCTCCTCGACCATCAGCTGGCGCGCTCCGCGACCAGGCCGCGCACCGCGGCGACGGCCTCGCCGACCGCGGCCGGGTTGGAGCCGCCGCCCTGGGCGACGTCGTCCTTGCCGCCACCGCCGCCGCCGAGGGTCTTGGCGGCGACCCGGACCAGCTCGCCGGCCTTGATGCCGCGGCCGCGGGCGTCCTCGTTGGTGGCGATCACGGTCAGCGGACGGCCGCCCGCCACGGTGAAGGCGGCGACCACGGCCGGGCGCGAGCCGAGGCGGCCGCGCA
>NZ_JBHWIJ010000342.1:0-8538 GCF_042732255.1 Kitasatospora sp. NPDC059803
CACCGGCGAAACGTCCAAGTACGACCCAGTACGAGGACGCTTCGCCGGCGCGCCCAGCCGGGCGCCCAACGCCGCGCGCTGATCCGCCGCGAATTTTCAGACACGCCCTGGCACGATCACCCACCAGGAGAATTGTCATGCGCCCTCGCGTTGTCTGCGGAATCGCGGCCGTCGTCGCCCTGTTCGCCACGGCCTGCGGAAGCGGCGCCGGAAGCGGTGCCGGAAACGGCGGCGGGGGAGGCGGAGAGCGCGGCGCGGCCGGCGCCGCCCAGACCGCCCCGGCCGGCGGCTACCCCGTCAAGGTGGCCGACTGCGCGGACCGGGAGACCACCATCGCCAAGGCCCCCGCCAAGATCGTCACCAGCAATGCCGCCGCCCTGGAGATACTGCTCCAACTCGGCGCGGGCGACCGGGTGATCGGTACCGGCTTCCCGCCCGGCAAGGGCACCCTCCCGCCGGCCCTGGCCGAACAGGGCGCCAAGGTGCCGGTGCTCGGCGACAAGACGATCCCCAAGGAGAAGCTGCTCGGCTCCGGCGCCGACCTCTACGTCGACACCTTCGGCGCGATGCCGATGATGGGCGGCGGCGCCACCGGGCCCAGCGAGGAGGAGTTCGCGGCGGCTGGCATCCAGCACGTCTACCTCCTCTCGACCGCCTGCGCCGGCACCCCCAAGGCCGCCAAGGCGCCGCGCACCGACCTGTCCGGGGTCGAGAACGACATCCGCCGCCTCGGCGCGGTCACCGGCACGGCCGCCCGCGCGGAGGAACTCGTCACCGGGATGGAGAAGCAGGTCGGCGAGGTGCGCACCGCCCTCGCCGGCGTCGCGCAGGCGCAGCGGCCCGGCTACTTCGTCTTCGACTTCGACGCCGGCACCAAGCAGCCGGTGGCGGTCTGCGGCCGGCAGGTCGCCAACGCGGTGATCACCCAGGCCGGCGCCCGCAACGTGTTCGCCGACTGCGACGCCGACTTCAAGCCCGGCTCCTGGGAGGACGTCGTCGCCAAGAACCCGGACTGGATCCAGCTCGCCGTCCGCAACCGGGGCAGCGAGGAGGCCACCCGCAAGGCCTTCGACGACGCCGAGGCGTTCCTGCGCGGTTTCCCCGCGACCCAGGGCCTGAAGGCCGTCCAGGAGGGCCACTTCGTGCGGCTCGGCTCCGAGGTCACCACCATCGCGGGCGTGCGCAACGCCGACGCCGTCCGGCAGATCGCCGCCACCGTCCACCCCGACCTCGTCAAGAACGGGCAGTAGACGGTGACGTCGGCCGTCTCCGCCGAACGGCGCGAGGAGCCCCGCCCGGCCCGCACCCAGCGGGCCGGGCCGCTGGCCGTCGCGCTGACCGCCGCCCTGGTGCTCGCGCTGACCGCCGCCGTGTCGTTCGGCGCGGTGGACATCCCGCCCGGCGAGGTCTGGTCGGTGGTCGCCCACCACCTCACCGGGCGGGCCCCCGAACCCGGCACCCGCGACCTCATCGTCTGGCAACTGCGCGTCTCGCGCGCCCTGCTGGCGGCGACGGTCGGGGCCGGGCTCGGCCTGGTCGGCACGGCCGTGCAGGCCCTGGTCCGCAACCCGCTCGCCGACCCCTACCTGCTCGGCATCTCCTCCGGCGCCTCCCTCGGGGCGGTCGCGGCGATCGTCCTCGGCACCTCGCTCGGCCTCGACCTCGCCTTCGGCAGCGCGCTCGGCCTCACCGTCTCCCTGGCGGCCTTCGCCGGCGCGCTCGCCGCGTTCTCCCTGGTCTGGCTGGCGGCCCGGCGCGGCGGCGGCTTCTCCCCGCTGCGCCTGGTCCTCGCGGGCATCGCCATCGCCCAGTTCCTCGGCGGCATCACCAGCTACCTCGTCCTGCAGACCCGCGACGAGCAGCAGACCCGTGGCGTGCTGTTCTGGCTGATGGGCAGTCTCGGCGGCGCCGTCTGGGCCCAACTAGCCGTCCCCGCCGTCGCGGTGGTGCTCGGGCTGGCCCTGCTCCAGGCCCGTGCCCGCGGGCTCAACGCGATGCTCATGGGCGACGAGACGGCCGCCGGGCTCGGCGTGGACGTCACCCGGCTGCGCCGGGAGGTCTTCGTCGTCACCAGCGTGCTGACCGGCGTGCTGGTCGCGGTCTCCGGCGCGATCGGCTTCGTCGGACTGATGGTGCCGCACGTCTGCCGCCTGCTCGTCGGCGGCGACCACCGGCGCCTGCTGCCGCTGTCCGCGCTCACCGGCGCACTGCTGCTGGTCGTGGTCGACACCGTGGCCCGCACCGCGCTGGACGGCCAGGAACTGCCGATCGGCGTGGTCACCGCCGTCCTCGGCGCCCCCACCCTGCTCTACCTGCTGGACCGACGACTGGAGCGCACGTGAGGATCGCCGTCGAGGACCTGAGCGTCACCCTGTCCGGGCGGGCGGTGGTGGCCGGCGTCCACCTGGTCGCCGAGGAGGGGGAGATCGCCGGCCTGGTCGGGCCCAACGGCAGCGGCAAGTCCAGCCTGCTGCGCACCGTCTACCGGCACCTGCGGCCGAGCGCCGGGCGGGTGCTGCTGGCCGGGCGCGACCTGGCCGGGCTGCGCCCCGCGCAGTCCGCCCGGCACATCGCCGCGCTGCCGCAGGAGCGGGGCGGGGACTTCGAGTTGAGCGTCCGCGAAGTGGTCGCGATGGGCCGCACCCCCTACAAACGGTCGTTCGCCGGCGACGACGCCGAGGACCACCGGATCACCGCCGACGCGCTGGCACGGGTCGGCATGGCGGACGCCGCCGACCGCCGCTTCGCCCAACTGTCCGGGGGCGAACGGCAACGGGTGCTGCTGGCCCGCGCGCTGGCCCAGCAGCCGGACGTCCTGGTGCTGGACGAGCCGACCAACCACCTGGACGTCCGGCACCAGGTCGAACTCCTCGCCCTGCTGCGGGACCAGCGCCGCACCACCCTGGTCGCGCTGCACGACCTCAACGCGGCCGCCTCCGTCTGCGACCGGCTGCACGTCCTGCACCGCGGCGCCCTGGTGGCCTCCGGGGCGCCGCGCGAGGTGCTGACCGCGGAGCTGCTGGCCGAGGTGTTCGGCGTCCGGGCGGCAGTGGTCGAACACCCGCTCACCGGTGACCCGTTGATCGCCTTCGACCACCGAACCCCGGCCGCCCCGACTGCCCCGGCCGTCCCGACCGCCCCGGCTCCGGTGGAGGGTGCCGGGGCCGGGGCGGATGCTGGTGGGGCGGGGTTCGTCGGGTTGGACGCCGCCGGGGTGGAGCCCGCGCGTCAGAGCGCCTCGTAGTGGCTCGGCCGGCCGTCGAGTTCGACCAGCCGGCCGCGCTGCGCGGCGTCCTCGCTGCGCAGCAACTCCCAGTCCCCATCGGCGCGGTGGAGTACCGAGGAGTGCCAGGGCGTCATCCAGGCGTCGGCAGCTTCCAGCAGCCGGATGCCGAACTTCGGTGCGCCCGCCGGCTGCGGGTGGATGGACAGCCGGACCGACCGGGGGTGCTGCTCGGCGATCAACTCGCCCCAGGCGCGGCTGCGCTGGATCACCCCGTACGCGCGGCGGCGGCAGTCGCGCTGCAGGGCGGAGCGGGTGCCGGTGAAGCCGACGGTGTCGTCGGTCAGGAAGCGGGTGATGCCGCGGTAGAGCCGCAGGGTCTCCTCGTCCGTCAGCACCTGCTCGCGCAACTCCTCGACGCTCGGCGCGTACTGGGCGTGCACCCGGGCGCGCTTGTCGTCGTACGGCAGGTCGCCGAGGACGTCCCGCAGGTCGAAGGTGGCGAGGTGGGCGAGGTCCTCGCGCCCGATCATCGCCGTCAACTCGTCGGAGTACTCGTCGATGTGGTCGTCGGGGACGTGGACGAGGTCGCCGAAGATGTGCCCGTCCGAGCAGATCAGGATCCGCGCGCCGGGCTCGTAGTACCCGCCGATCTCCGCGCAGAGCCCGTCGAGGAAGGTGAGCGACAGCCGTTCGCCCTCGTCGGGCAGGTGGCTGAGCACCTTCGCGGGGTTCGGCGACTTGCAGGGGAAGCCGGGCAGGGTGAAGAGGATCGGGTCGCCGGCGGTGATGAAGTCCGTCAACTGGGCCAGCTGGAATGGGAAATGCTCGGGCTTGGCGTCCAGCCCCGGGTCGGAGGCGCGGCGGTGCGGCAGCAGCAGGCCGAGGATCCGGGCGGCGAGCCGTGCGGCGTCCTGCTGGTCGGTGCCGCCCCCGGTGTTCGCGGGCTCCGGCGCGGGCGTGGGCGCAGGTGCGGTGTGGTGGTGGCGGGTGGAAACGGTGCCGGCGGGCGGCATGGTGGTCCTCCGTGGAAGGTGGTGCGGGCGTGGAGCGGACGCCGGGCCGACGTCGGGCGGACGTCGGCGGGCGGGCGCGGCCGCGGGGTGTTCGCAGGGTGGCCGAGGGCCCCGGCTCAGGCGCGCCGGTCGTAGCCGACGGGCAGCCGGTTGACCCCGCGCGCCAGGACGGCGGGGATCCAGGCGAGGGAGTCCAGGCCCTCGTCGGCGGCCTCGGACGGGCGCAGCCCGGGCAGCCGGGTGAGCACGGTGGCGATGGCGGTCTGGAGTTCGGCCCGGGCCAGGGCGGCGCCGGGGCAGTAGTGGATGCCGTGGCCGAAGGCGAGATGGGCGTTGGGCGTGCGGTCGAGGTCGAGGCGGTCCGCGTCCGGGAACCGCGTCTCGTCCCGGTTGGCGGCGCACAGCGAGACGATCACCGAGTCGCCGGCCGGGACGGTGGTCCCGAACAGGTCTCCGTCCTCGGCGAGGAACCGCCAGGTGGTGAGCTCGAACGCGGCGTCGTGGCGCAGCAGTTCCTCCACCGCGCGGGCCAACAGGCCGGGGTCGTGGGCGGGCCCCTCGGAGAGGGAGTCGCGCAGCCGGGCGAGCTGGTCGGGGTGGCGCAGCAGCGTGATCAGCATGGTGGTGATCTGGTTGGTGACCGGCTCCTGGCCCGCGACCAACAGCTGGAACACCATGGAGTCCAGCTCCTCGCGGCTCAACTCGCCCGCGTCGTGGGCGGCGACGAGCCGGCCCAGCAGGTCGGCGTCCGTCGTGGCCGGGTCGTGCCGGTCGTGGCCATCGGCGAGGTTCCCGGCGCGCTTGTGGGCGACCACGTCGGCGATGTACGTCTGGAGGCCGCGCAGCCGCGCCTCGTACGCCGGGCGGCCCGGATCGTGCGGGCCGACGGGCTGCACGACCTTGCCCCAGTCGCGGTCGAATCGCACCGCCAACTCGGCCGGCAGGCCGATCACTTCGGCGAGCACCCGGAACGGGAAGTGCGCCGCGAAGCCGGCCACCAGGTCGGCGCCGCCGGTCTCGGGCAGTTCGTCGACCAGCGCGTCGGCCAGCTCCTGGAAGCGCGGGCGCAACGACTCCACCCGGCGCGGCGCGAAGGCGTCCAGGACGAGCCGGCGCATCGTGGTGTGCTTGGGCGGGTCCTGGTGCAGCAGGTGGACCTGCAACTGGGAGTGCTGCGGCTCGGGCATGATCGACGCCAGCTTGTGCCAGTTCTCGTTGCCCAGTGCGTGGTTCTTGCCGAACCTGGGGTCGTTGAGGGTCTCGTGGGCGGCCTGGTAGCCGGTGACCAGCCAGGCGTGGATGCCGCTCGGGAACTCCACCCGGTGCACCGGCCCGGCCTCGCGCATCCGCCGGTAGAGCGGGTACGGGTCGCTCTTGTACGCGGGGCCGTACAGCGGTACTGGGTCCGGGAGTTGGTCGTACCCGTACGGGCAGCGCGGTTCGTCCGCCGGGTGGGCCGGCGCCGGATCGTGGACGGTGTCGGTCATCTGCGGTGTTCCTCCGGTGGTGCGGGCATGGCGGGGTGCGGGCTCTCGGGTATGGGCTCTGGGGTACGGGCTCTGGGCATGCGGGCGTTGGGAGTTGGGGAGGCGCGGTCCGGCAGGCTCAGGTCCGTGGGCGGCGGTGCAGGGCGAGCAGTGCCACGGCCGTCGCCGCGACCAGGGCGGCCAGGGCGATGCCCGTCCGGGTGCCGGTGGTGGCGCGGTCGCCGGCCAGCGCGGCGGCGCCGGCCAGGGCCGGGCCGAGGGCGAAGCCCAGGCTGCGGGCCAGTTGGACGGCGGAGCCTGCGGTGGCGAGCTTCCCGGGGGGCGAGGCGGTCATCACCAGGGCCTGGGTGGGGCCGCCGTTGAGGCCCATCCCGACACCGGCCAGGGCGAGCCGCCAGGCGATGTCGGCGGCGGACCAGCCGGTGTCCAGCGGGACGAGCAGCGCCAGGCCGAGGGTGGTGACGGCGGCGCCGGCGAGCGCGGTCGGGCGGGCGCCCCAGCGGTCGGCCAGCCGTCCGCCGACCCGGCCGGCCAGCACCATGCCGAGCGGGAAGGCCAGCATGGTGAGCGCGGTGGCGGTGGCGCTCTCGCCGCCCGGACCGCGCAGGTGCTGGGCGAGCAGGTAGTGGCAGGCCGCGAAGCCGGCGGCGAGGGCCAGCACCGACGCGTTGACCCCGACGGTTCCGGCGGCCCGCAGCACCTCGGCGACCGGCCTGCCCCCGGGGCGGCGCAGCCAGACCAGCACCAGGGGGGCGGCGGGCAGCGCCAGCAGCAGCCACAGCGGCGCCTCCGGGGCCAGGGTCAGCGCGAGCAGCACGGCGGCGACGGCCGCGCCTATCAGGGCGGCGTCGCCGAGCGACGCCCGGTCGGGCGGGCGCAGGTGGCCCCGCCGCGGGGCGTACCGGCGCACGATCAGCACGGCGGCCAGGCAGACCGGCAGCTTGATCAGGAAGACCGCCCGCCAGCCGAAGTGGTCCAGTAGCAGGCCGCCGATGACCGGCCCGGTGACGGCGCCGAGCGGGCCGAGCGTCGCCGGGATGCTCATCGCCCGTCCGCGCGATTCGGGGCGGACGGAGGTGGCGGCCAGCACCGGCATCAGGACGAACAGCACCGCGCCGAAGGCGCCCTGGAGCAGTCGGGCGGCGATCAGCCAGCCCGCCCAGGGGGCGAGGGAGGCCAGCACGCTGCACGCGGCGAAGCAGCTGACGGCGAGCAGCAGCGCCGAGCGGGTGCCCACCTGGTCCAGCCAGCGCCCGGCGGGCAAGAGGAGTGCCACCAGCGGGAGTTGGTAGCCGAGGGTGGCCCACTGGGCGACCCCGGCGGACACGTGCAGGCTGGCCGAGATGTCGGTGAGGGCCAGGTTGACCACGTTCATGTCGAGCATCGCGACGAACGAGAGCAGCCCGGCGGCCACGACCAGGATCCACCGGTCTGCCGGTTCGGCCTGACTGTTCATCAACGTGGTGGCGGTCAGCGGCTGTTGCGCTGCCATGAAGTCCCTCCGTTGCCCGACTGCTGTACCGGACACCGCCTCGGCGGCGGGGTCCGGTACAGCAGTCGGAGGCGCGGGGGCTCCAGTTCCGAACATGTGAAGGAATTTTCGGACGGACGGGGGCGACGGACGGATGGCAACCGATAGCAGACAACTAACAACTAACAGATAACAGATTTCGAAATCTGTTATCTGTTAGTTGTCATCTGTTACCCGCTACCTGCCCCCGCTCAGCAGGCCGCTGCGAGTTCCCCGCCCTCGGCCGCTCGGAGCCGGGCTATCAGCTCCTCCCGGGCGCGGGCGACTCGGGAGCGTACGGTGCCGATCGGGCAGCCGGCGACCTCGGCCGCCTCGGCGTAGCTCAGGCCGACCATCTGGGTGAGGACGAAGGCCTCCCGCCGCTGGGCGGGCACCCGGTCGAGCAGGTCCCCGAGCGCGACGCCGTCCTCGAACCCGGCCGCCGGTTCGGCCCCCTGCCGCTCCGCGGCCTCCTGCCAGTCCGGCAGCGCCGCGCAGCGCGGTCGGGCGGCGGCCGTCCGGTACCGGTCGATCACCGTGCGCCGGGCGATCGACAGCAGCCAGGTGCGGGCCGAGGAGCGGCCGGCGAACGCGGGCAGGCCGCGCAGCGCGCGCAGGAAGGTCTCCTG
Organism: Kitasatospora sp. NPDC059803; assembly: GCF_042732255.1. NCBI lineage: Bacteria > Bacillati > Actinomycetota > Actinomycetes > Kitasatosporales > Streptomycetaceae > Kitasatospora > Kitasatospora sp. NPDC059803. Next base: position 7,866 of record NZ_JBHWIJ010000342.1, read on the forward strand.
CGCGAGGTCGTCGGCGGACTGGACGTCGGTGAGGTGGGCGACGAACCGCCAGACGTCCCGCTGGGTGGCGCGGACGAAGGCCTCGACGTCCGGGGCCCGGCCCGCGCGGGCGGTCAGTGCGAGCGCGGTGAGCTGCTCGTCATCCACGGTGGCCTCCCACCCGGCCGGTCCCACCGTGAGGGCAGTGCGGGACGATGGTCGTATGAGATGCGCGCAGTTCCGTACCGCCCTGTCGGCCCGGCTCGACGGCGAACCGACCGGACTGTCGGGTGGCCGGTTGGACGGGCACGTCGCGCGCTGCGCCGGTTGCCGTGCGTGGCTGGAGCGGGCCGAGCAACTGCGCGGCCGCGTCCGGGCGAGCGCCGCCGCCGGCCCGTCGGACGAGTGGTCGGCCCGCTTGCTGGACGGACTCGGCGTGCGGGGGCTCGGGGGCGGTCAGGCTCCGGACGGGCCGGAGGCCGTGGAGCGGTAGGACGGTGGCGCCGGTCCAAGCCGGTGCGCCGTCGTAGTCAGGCATGCGAAGGTCCTGAGGGGAGGGCTGGGAGCGGCGCCACCCGAGGCGGGGCCGCCCGCCGCGCGGGGGCGAACCCGCGGCCCCCCCCGCCCCCCCCGCGGAGTCCGCGGGGCGGCGCGGGGCCCGGCCCCGGGGGCCCCCGCCCGCCCGCACCCCCCC
>NZ_JBHWIJ010000343.1:0-8512 GCF_042732255.1 Kitasatospora sp. NPDC059803
GGCGGCGCCCCCCCCGCGCGCGCGCCCCCCCCCCCGACCCACACCGCCCCCCGCCCCCCCCCGCCGGGCGCCCCGCCGCGGCGGGAGGGCCCAAGCCCCCCCGCTCCACCCACCGTTCCCGCCCCCGCCCGCCCCGCGCTCACCGCTCTCCACTCAACTCCCGTACGCTGCCTCGCCGTACGCGGATCCAGCCGCTCCGAACAGGCCCCCGTGGCCGAGGTCCGTCGCGGCGCCCCGGGGGCCTGATGGATCGCCCTATCTCGACGAGGAGAACGACGACGTGCGTCGCCGTACGTTCCTGGCCGGCGGCCCGACCGCGCTGGCCACCGTGATCGGCATCGACCGGCCGACCGTGGCCGCCGCCGCGGCCACCGGCGGTGCCGCCGTCGCCCCCGCCGCGCCGGTGCTGTTCGAGCCCGGCCCCGGCGCCTTCGTGCCCGGCCGCCCCGGGCCGGTACCGCCACCCCGCAGGGTCGGCGCCGCCGAGGTGCTCGGCGTCGAGCAGGCCGTCCGGGAGATCCGGCTGGCCGACGACGCGCACGGCGGCGACACCCTGTTCGAACGCGCCGGGCAGTCGCTGCGCACCGCCTACCTGCTGCTCAACGAGGGCGAGTACAGCGCGGAGACCGAACGCCGACTCCAGGCCGGGGCCGGCGAACTCGCCATCTCGGTGGGCTGGTTGGCGCACGACTCGAACCGGCTGGCGGACGCCCGCTCGCTCTACGCCGAGGCGCTCGCCACCGCCCGCATGGCCGGCGACGCCGCACTGGAGGCGCACGTGTTCTGCAACAGCGCCTTCCTCGCCCGGGACGCCGGCCGCCCCCGCGAGGCGCTGCGCGCCGCCCAGGCCGGGCAGGTCGCCGCCCGCCAGCTGGACTCCGCCCGGCTGCTCGCGCTGCTGGCCATGCGGGAGGCCGGCGGCTGGGCGCTGCTGCAGGACCGCGCCGCCTGCGAACGCGCGCTCGCCCGGGCGTACACGCTGTTCGACCGCGGCCGCGCCGAGGGGGATCCGGAGTGGATGTCCTTCTTCGGCGAGGCGGAGATCGCCGGCCTGCAGTCGCAGTGCTGGTCCACACTCGGCGACTGGGACCGCGCCAGCGAGCAGGCCGGACTGGCCATAGCGCTGCAGAAGCCGCACTTCGTCCGCAACCGGGTGCTGTACACCGCCGAGCTGGCCCACGACCGGCTCGGCCGGGGCGACTTGGCGGGTGCGGCGCACCACGGTTCGGCCGCCGTGGCGCTGTTCGGCGAGGTCCGCTCGGCCCGGATCCGGAGCATGCTGGCGGACACCGCCGAACGGCTGCGCCCGCACGCCGCCGTGACCGAGGTCCGCCACTTCCTGACCGGGTACGACCAGGCGGCGGCCGCCTGAGGCGCAGCTCCTGATGGTCCGTCAGTGACCGGCGGCCAGGCCCTCCAGGTGGGAGAGGTCGTTCCAGACCTCCACGGCCGGCGCGCCGTACTCCCAGGAGAGCACGCAGAGCGCGGCGGTGCCGAGCTTGAAGCGCTGGGCGAACTCGGGCGGCAGGCCCAGCCAGCGCGCGGTCAGGATGCGCAGCAGGTGGCCGTGCGCGAACAGGACGACGTCCCGGTCCGCGCAGTGCATGACGGTGGTGTCCGGCTCGGGGACGCCGTGCTCCTCGTTGAGGCCGGCGAGGAAGGCGTCCACCCGGGCGGCCACCTCGGAGAGCTTCTCGCCACCGGGCACGCCGTCGCGCCAGATCAGCCAGCCGGGGTGGTCGGTGGCACGGATGTCCGCGCCGGTGCGGCCCTCGTACTGGCCGTAGTCCCACTCCAGGAGCTCCGGGCGCTCCACCGCCCGGTCGCCGAAGCCGGCCAGGGCGCAGGTCTCCTTGGCGCGGCCGAGCGGGCTGGTGTAGACGAGCGCGTCCGGCAGCCCGTTCCAGGGGGCCTTGGCGAGGCGGGCGCCGAGCGCCCGGGCCATCGCCCGGCCCTCCTCGGTCAGCGGGATGTCGGTGCGGCCGGTGTGGCGGCCGGTGGCCGACCATTCGGTCTCGCCGTGGCGGACCAGCACGATTCGGGCGGGCATGGCAGGCTCCTCGCAGCGGGGTGGCGGCAACGGTCGGTCTCACCCTTGAGCACCGGGTTCCATGATCCCTCACCCGGACGGCGGGCACGATCGCGGGCCGGTCCGAAACGGTCCGGAGGCGGCTCCGGATCGAAACGGTCCGGAGGCGGCTCCGGTCCGGAACGGTCTCGGCACCCGGGCCGACCGGGGCGCGAGGTGTCCCCCATCCGGCACGCACGCGCGGTTCAGGCCGGAACAGGCCGGTCCGCACCGCATTGTCGGACCCGGGTGCGACACTGGGCCGCACCATGAACGTCTCGACGAACGTCCCGTCCACCGGGCACGCTGAGCCGCTCGCCCAGCGGCTCGCCGAACTGCGCGGTCCCGCGCCGCAGCGCAGCCTGAACGCCCGTTCCCTCGCCGCGCTCGCCGCCAATCCGGGCTGCCACCGCCGCGCCGTGCTCGACGCTGCGGGGGTGGACAAGTCGACGCTGGCCGCCCGGCTCGGCCGCCCCGCGCCCTTCGGGCAGTCCCCGTTCGCGATCGCCCGCGGCGTGATCTTCGAGTCCCGGCTGAAGGCGGACGACTACGCCGCGCTGCTGGAGCCGCTGCGCGGCCACCTCGGCGTCCCGGCGGACGGCGGCACCCCCTTGCAGGTGCCGGATCTGCTGCACCGCTCCGGGCCCGCCGTCCGGGCCGACCGGACGGTCGAGGCGCTGGCCCGGGCCGCCGCCGACCCGGACGCATGGACGCTGCTGGACCACCCGATGCTGCGCCTGGACGTGGCCGGCGGCACCGCCTACCTGGAGCCGGACGCGGTCGTGGTGCACGGCGGCCGGTGCACGGTGGTCGAGATCAAGTCCTTCCCGGTGCTGGACGGCGGCGCGGACCCGCCCAAGGTCGGCGCCGCCGCCCGCCAGGCCGCCGTGTACGTGCTGGCGCTCCAGCGGACCGCCGCCGCACTGGCCGGCCACCCGCTCGCCGACGACCCGTACACCGAGCAGCGGCTGCCCGGCAGCCCCCGGTCGAGCGTGCTGCTGGTCTGCCCGAAGGACTTCGGCAACCGGCCGACGGCCGTCGCCGTCGACGTCCGCCGCGAGCTCGCCACCACCCGCCGCCAGCTGAGCCGGATGACCGGCATCGACCGGCTGCTGGCGGAGCTGCCGGCGGGCGCCGACTTCGACCTGGCGGCCGACGAGGAGGGCGTGCCGGCCCGCTCCGCCGAGGAGCTGACCGCCTCGGTCGAGGCGGTGCCCGCCGCGTACGGCCCGGACTGCCTCTCCACCTGCGAGCTCGGTTTCCACTGCCGCGCCCAGGCCCGCTGCGGCGACCGGGTCGAGCAGCTCGGCCGGGGCGTGCGCGGCGAACTGGGCAGCATCCGGACGGTGACGCGGGCCCTGGCCGCCGCCGAAGCCGGCATCAGCCTGGACACTGACAGCGCCGACGTGGACAAGGACGTGGACGTGGACGAGGCCGCCGAACGGCTGGCCTACGCGGCCGCGCTGCGCGCCGAGGCACTGGGCAAGGCCCCGACGGCGGGTCACGCATGAGCGGGCGCAGCGCGGCCCTGCGCGAACGCGGCGGGCCCGAAGCGGGGGCGGGCGCATGAGCCTGCTGACCACCCTCGCCCGGCTGGAGGCCGTCCGCAGCGGGCGGGCCGAGCCGCTGGCCACCGTCCGGCACCGGCACCTGTCCGACCGCCCGATGGTGGTCGTGCCGCTGACGGCCGCCGGTGAGGCCGGCGCGCCGCTGGCGGTGCTGCTGGGCACCGACCGGGACGCGCCCCGGCTGCACCTGGTGCCGCAGCCGCTCAACCGCACCCTGCGGTTCGACTTCCTGGCCGAGCTGGCCGCCGACCTGCTGCCGTACCTGGAGTCCTTCGCCGAGGACGTGGAGCAGATCGAGGGCTCCGAGAAGGACCCGGAGACCGGCGAGAAGACCCAGGTGTTCCGCGAGCTGTGCGCCGACGCGCCGCAGCTGATCGTGCCGAACGGCGCGGGCGTGCGGCACCTGGCCCTGCTCGGCCGCTCCACCCGGTTCCGCCGCACGGTCGAGGACGACGAGCCGGGGCCGTACCCCGCGCCGGTGCGGGTGCCGCTGCTCGGCCGCTGGCTGACCCACCTCACCGACCGCGCCCAGGTGCCCGGCACCAGCCTGCTGCTGCCGATGACCGGTTTGCTGGCCCGGCACTGGGCCACCGGCCAGAGCCACCTGGAGGACCAGCACCTGGCCGCCCACCTGGCCTGGCACGCCCCGCCGGGCGGCCTGACCGGTGCCGAGGCGGCCGAGCGCGCCGAGTCCGCCCGGGACGACCGGGGGCAGTTGCTGCACCCGCCGGCCGGCCCGGCCACCGATCCGCGCTTCGACGAGTTCGTGCTCGCCCCGGCGATCGCCCGCTACGACACCGCCACGGCCGCCCTTCAGCACAGCGCCGAGCAGCGCGACGAGGCCGCCGCCGAGCGCGCCCGGGCGGCCGTCCGGGCGGCGGTCGAGCAGTTGCGCGAGGTGCTGGCGGCCGTCCTGCTGCCCACCTGGCGGGACGTCTGGCGCGGTCTGGACCTGTTGCGCGGGCTGCCGCCCGCCGGGCACCTGGCGGAGCGCTGGACCGGCGACCGCTGGTCCTACACCGGCCACCGGGACCGGCTGGCGGCCGGCGAGCCGCCGCAGCCGCGGCAGGACGACGCCGTCACGGCCGCCCGCAAGCTCGCCCAGCGCGAGCGCGAGCAGACCCGGCTGGACGTCCAGGAGGCGCTGGACGATCCGCTGGCGATGGCCGAACACCGGCTGTCCGGCGAGGCGTTCAGCGGCGTGGTGACCGAGGTGGTGCCGGACTACGACACCACCGGCCGCTCCCCCAAGCCGCGCCCGCTGATCACCCTGCGCACCGCCGACCGCCCGCACGCGGATCTCGGGCGGGAGGCGCACCGGGTGTGGGGGTTCCCCCAGCCGGAGGCCGGCGGCGGCCGGTCCCCGCAGAAGGCGGAGATCGCGGCGGTCGACCCGGCCGGGGGCACCATCACCCTGCGTCTGCTGTCCGGCATGGGGCGCAGGAAGGAGCCCGAGCCGGGCAGTCTGCCCGAGCCCGGCGATCCGGTCACCTTCACCCTGTTCGAGCTGACGGTCCGCCAGTCCGCGCCGCTGCCCGAGCCGGACGACACCCCGTGGACGCACGGCGGCCCGCCCGGCACCGCCCCCGTACCCGCCCCGTCCGTCTCCGAGGAGTGGGAATGATGGCCGAGTTGAGCGCCGAGCAGGCACCGGGCGCGGCCGCCGACGCCGCCGTGGCCCGGATCCTGGCCGCGACCGTCCACCCGGCGGCCGGCGCCCCGCGCGGCGTGGTGGTCGATTCCCCGCCCGGCGCCGGGAAGTCGACGCTGGTGGTGCGGGCGGCCCGGGAGCTGGTCGAGGCCGGCGAGCGGCTGATGATCGTCGCCCAGACCAACGGCCAGGTGGACGACCTGGTCGGCCGACTCGCCGAGAAGGCGCCGGACCTGACGATCGGCCGGCTGCACGCCGCCGACGCCCGGCCCGGCCCGGAGGTGCTGAAGCACGCCAACGTCACGCCCTCCGACAAGGTCGCCGAGCTGGTCGAGCACGACGTGGTGGTCTCCACCTCGGCGAAGTGGCAGTGGGTGCGGGCCGAGGCGCCGTGGCGGCACGCGATCGTCGACGAGGCGTACCAGATGCGTTCGGACGCCCTGCTCGCGGTGGCCCGGCTGTTCGAGCGGGCGCTGTTCGTCGGCGATCCGGGCCAGCTGGACCCGTTCACCGTGGTCGGCACCGAGCAGTGGGCGGGCCTGTCGTACGACCCGTCGAGCAGCGCCGTGGTCACCATGCTGGCGCACAACCCGCAGATCGAGCCGCACCGGCTGCCGGTCTCCTGGCGGCTGCCGGCCAGCGCGGCGCCGCTGATCTCGCGGGCGTTCTACCCGTACACGCCGTTCCGCTCCGGCACCGGCCCGGACGACCGCCGGCTGACCGCCGCCGTCCGGCCGGACGGCGGCGCGCTGGACACCGCGATCGACCGGGCCGCCGAGCACGGCTGGGCGCTGCTGGAGCTGCCCGCCCGGCACACCGTGCGGACCGATCCGCAGGCGGTGGCGGCCGTCGCGGCCACCGTCCGGCGGTTGCTGGAGCGTGGACTGACCGCCCGCTCCGAACAGGGCGAGGCCTCCCTCACCGCGGATCGGATCGCGGTCGGCACCGCCCACCGGGACCAGGCCGCGGCCGTCCGCGCGGCCCTGCTCAAGGTCGGCGTCCCGGTGGACCAGGCGGCCGGCCCGGCCGTCACGGTGGACACCGCCAACCGGCTGCAGGGCCGCGAGTACGACGTCACGGTGGTGCTGCACCCGCTCTCCGGACGGCCCGACGCGACGGCCTTCCACCTGGAGACCGGCCGGCTGTGCGTGCTCGCCTCCCGGCACCGGCACGCCTGCATCGTGGTGGCCCGGGCCGGGATCGGCGAGCTGCTGGACGAGCACCCGTCCACCGAGCCGGTCCAGCTGGGCGTCCCGGTCGCCTTTCCGGACGGCTGGGAGGCCAACCATCAGGTGCTGCACCACCTGAGCGGCCACCGGGTGCGGCTGGGCTGAGCGGCTGGGCTGAGCGGCCGGGCGGGCGGATCAGGCCTTGGTCTCGGTCTCGGTCTCGCAGGCGGCGTAGGCCTGGACGGTCCCGTGCCCGGCCCGCACCGCCCAGGTGCTCGGGTCGTCGGGGTTCGGCGCGTTGACCAGGACGGCGTCGCCGGAGCCGGCGGGCCGGAAGGCGTAGCCGCCCCCGGTGAGGTGGGAGCCTTCGGGGCAGGTCGCCGTCGACCAGCCGCCCGGGCCGCTCCACGGCCCGGTCACCACGGTGGTCGTCTCGGCGGCCCCGGCCGCAGGCGCCGCGGCCAGTCCGAGGGCCGGGGTGATCAGCAGGAGTCCGGCCGCGAGGCCCTTGCCTACGGGCATGGGTTCTCCCTGGGGTGGTGGATCGCTGGGACACCCGGGACAACGACGGCCCCGACGCCCCGACGTCGCCGCACGCGCCCGACCACCCGAAGGAGTAGCGCGACCCCGGCGCGTACGGGGGAATAGCGCCCGCACGCGCACCGTTCCGTTACCGGCCGCCGCCGCGCGACAATGGACGGCGGCCACGGCCGTGCGGCGCGGCCCGGAGCAGCCGCCGCCCACCCCCACCGAGACCCGGAGGTGTCCGTCCATGCCCGACTCCCACACGAAGGCGTCCGACCACGGCGGTCAGGCCGACCCCGCGCGGCGTCTGCGTCCGGTGCAGCTGCTGTTCGAGCCGCAGTCCGCCGAGCCGGAGCCGGAACGATTCTTCGATCTGGAGTCGATCGACGACCCCACGGAGCTGCTGCGCCGCTCCACCGAGCTGGCCCTGGCCTTCCGGACGGCCGCCGAGCGGGCCACCGACTTCCAGGCGGTCGCCGCCGCGCAGCTGGCGGACCCGCGCCGCTTCGACGCGCTGTCCGACGCCGAGATCGCGCAGCGGGCGGACTGGACCCCCGACTACGCGGCCAAGATGATCGAGTACGGCCGCGGGCTGCTCCAGCCCCGCCGCCACGAGGACTGAGCGCCGCCGGGCACAAGGCGCCGGAGCGCCAGGCACCCGCTGCTCCGGCGCCCCGGCATCCGCCGCTGGCATATGCGCGAGCGGGGAAGGGTACGCCGTTCCCCGTCGTCCTGTCCGGCAAACCGTGCTTTCCCTCCCGTCCTGCCCCCGGACGGCACAGGCTGCTGTCCGTGGACATCTGGACGTATCAGTCGGTGGAGTACGTCACCGTGGCCGGCGAGGCCTGGCTCGCCTCCGCCAGCGAGTACCCGCGCAGCATGCGCGCCCTCTGGGAGGCCCGGCCGTGGGCGCCCTCGGTGCTGCCCTGCGGGCGCGCCTTCGACGTGATCAGCATGCCGTCGCTGTTCGGCCGCCGGGTGCTGGACGAGCTGTGGGCCTCCGGGCCCGGCTGCGGGCCGGTCGCCTCCTACCGGGGGCGGACGCTGCTGTTCGTCCAGCCCGGTGCGGGGCCCCGGCTGCGCCGGCTGCTGGCCTGGGAGGAGTGGGCCCGGGACGTGCCGCCCCTGCTGTGCCACGGCAAGGGCGACGCGGTGACCGTGCCGCCGGTGCAGCGGATGGTGAACGGCCCGGACTCCCCCGGGCTGGGCTCCGGCCGGTGGATCGTCGCCCCGGAGGACCGGGAGCCGTGGCTGCCGGGCGCCTCGGTGGTGCTGTGGGCGTGCGTGCGGGCGGCCCGGGAGCCGGCTGCGGCCGTGCCGGCCGGCGCGGCGGCCGTGACCGGGGGGTGAACGGCGGACGGCCGGTATTCGATTTTGGCGCGGACCCCGGGCGCTGCTAAAGTCTTCTCTGTCAGCAGGCGCCGCTAGCTCAGTTGGTTAGAGCAGCTGACTCTTAATCAGCGGGTCCGGGGTTCGAGTCCCTGGCGGCGCACAGACAGCCGAGAGGCCCCTTGCGAAAGCGAGGGGCCTC
>NZ_JBHWIJ010000344.1:0-8464 GCF_042732255.1 Kitasatospora sp. NPDC059803
TCGCCCCCTCCCCCGCGCCCGCCCCCCCCGCCCGTCCCGCCCGAGCGCGCCGCCGGGCGCCCCCGCGACTCGTGGCCCCGTACGGGCTGCGCGAGATCCCGCACGCCTGGATCCCGTCAGGCCCGCCCCGGCGCGCTGATCCTGGCCCCCTGGGGCACCCACTACAGCAACCTCGACGCCCTGCTGCGCCTCACCGTCCACGATGACACGGCCGCCTCCGGGCTGTTCCTGGAACCGGTGTGGAGGGCGAGCCTGCGGCCTGCGGAAGTCGCAGCGGAAAGGGCCCTTCCGGTGGCGACCGACGGGGCCCTTCTCGTAGCTGGGCAACGCTCCGTTCCAGTACGGGCGAAGATCAGCCCGGACCGAAGTGCGGGCGTATCACTCGGTGTCGGTGGCTACCGGAACCTCGTCCTCCCGAATGATGATGTGATCCTCGCCCTCGATCTTGATTTCAGTGCCTGCGTACTTGCCAGACGGAGTCTTGCCCTCGGCGGACGCCGTCACCTTGCTGTCCTCGGCCATGTCTCCTCCTTCCGGCCGACACGGTGTCGGCCCGTGCTGATCCTGCCATGACCAACCGTCACCGGACTATCACCCTCGACAGATCGGAGGAGCCATTTCGACGCCAACTTGGCGGTGCCATCGGTTACCTGACGTGGAATGAGAACGTCGAGAAGTTCAAGGTGCGATTGGTCCGGCAGGCGCCTGAGGGTGGTCGGTCGACCGGCAGGGCGGCGCCCCTGAAGATCCGCCGTGTTCACTGAGAACGGGCGAAACGGTGGCCGAGCCGGGACGGGCGTCCGAGGCCCTGAGGGTGTTCAACCTGACACGCCTCGCCGAAGTCCGGCTGGTACCAACGAAGTTGACCGGCGTCTCGGTAGAGCCGGGTCGAGATGCGCATGCGCTTCCGCAAGGCGTCTGCCATCCTCGGGCGCATGCCAGCCCGTAACCGCCGCCTGCCGCGCGGCCTGTCGTGGCCGCTCACCCCGACGGACATCCGCACCGTCCTCGGCGCGCAGGAGGCGGATGCCGTCGACCTGGATTTCGGCGACCGGCTCTGGGGGGACGGGACCGCGTTGCACGCCGAGTGGGTGCCACCCATCTCCGCCAACTACGGTGGCGGCATCCATCCCAGCTGGTGGTGCACCGTGCGGGTTCGTATTGCTCCGCTCCCGGCCACCGAACGGGCGGCGGCTCGACACGTCCTGCGGCAGATCGCCGTTCCCGAACTCGCGGCCTGGATCAGTGCCGCTCGGCACGCGCCGGAAGCCTGGACCCTGTCCCGGCACAGTCGTTCCTGGCGGCCTGAAGGCAGCACCACCGTTTATCGCGACGACCTGCGGCCGTACCTGTGAACCCTCGATCGACGGCCACGAACCGCCGTGCGGTCAAACCTCGGTGAGATCGGTCGAGGCAGGTTGAGGTGGGTCGCCGCCGCGTGGCCCAGGTCCGTCCTCGGACTTGGCCTGTCCCACCGGAGGGACGCGGGATCGGCCAACCGGTCGCCCACGGTGGACGGTTCGGCGTGTGGCGGATCGGATGGCACATCGGACATGACTGGCACTCCATGCGCCCGTCGGCGTCGGTGAAGGCCTGCCCGTCACCGACGCCGAGGCTCCTGCCGGTGGCACCGGTCCGGCCGAGCGCGTTGTTCAGCGCCCGGCCAGCGCGCCGCCGTTGACGTGCAGGGTCTGGCCGGTGATGTGCCCTGCGGCCGGTGAGGCGAGGAACAGCACGGTGCCCGCGATGTCCGCCGGGGTGCCGGCCCGGCCGTTGGCCGTCTGGGCGAGCAGGGCGGCACGGCGCTGGGGGATCATCCCGCCCTGGAAGAAGTCGGTGGACTCGATGTAGCCCGGGGCGATGACGTTGGCCGTGATCCGGTCCTTGTCGAGGTCCTGGGCGATCGTGAGGTTCCAGGCCTCGACGGCGGCCTTGGCGGAGCCGTAGGAGCCGGATCCGCCGCGGTGGGCCGCGATGGAGCTGACGCTGACCACACCGGACCAGCCCCGCACCGACCGCGCCGACGAGATCTCCCAAGCCTGGCGGCGCGAGCAGCCCGGACTCCCGGTCGACTCGATCGGCATCCTCACCCGGATCCACGACGCCGCGAAACTGCTGGCCGACGAGCGGCGCCGCGTCCTGACCCAGGTCGGCATGGACGCCGCCACCCTCGACCTGCTCAGCACCCTCCGCCGTTCCGGTCGGCCCTACCGGCTGTCCACCCGCGAGCTCGCCAGCCGCTGCCTGATCACACCCGGGGCCGTGACCCAACGGGTGGACCGAGCCCAGCACGAGGGGTTCGTCCGCAGACTGGCTGCGGACCCCGGGACCCGCGCCGTGCCCGTGGAGCTGACCCCCGAGGGGCACCACGCAGTGGAGAACGCCGTCGACGGCCTCCTGAACTACGAGCGGGGCCTCATCGAAGCCCTGGCGCCCCAGGAGCAGCGGGAACTGGCCCGCCTCCTGGCAGTGCTGCTGCAGGACCTCAGCGACCGCGCCCACCACCGCGCCTGAACCACGCGCCCACGGGAACGCTCGAACCGGCGAGCCCGGAAAGGCGCCGAGCGTCAGGCGAGCTACGCCGTGGGGCGCCGCCGTCGAACCGTGTGGCGGATCGCCGTCGGTGCCAGCCCCACCCCCACGCTCACGACGACCGCCGCCGCGGCCAGCAGGGTGGACCGCCAGGGCCAGGACGCGCCGGTCAGCTCCAGGTGGGCCGAGGGGTACTCGGAGAACTTCGCGGTGGCCAGCGCCGTGCGACGGTCGCTGCTTTCAGCAAGGTCCCGTAGCACCGGATCGAAGCCGAACTCCCCGGACCGCCGTCCTCCGCCGGGCAGTTCGGCGGCGAGCCCGTTGCGGCGGGCCCAGTCGTCCAGCGCACTGCCGAGGTCGGAGGTGTTCGTGACGCCGGGCACCACGAAGCGATCCGCCCCGTGGGCGCCCCCCTTCGCCGACCGGGTGACGAGGACCAGGCCGTGGCGGGTGGTGACGGTGTCACCGGCGCCGATCACCAGCGTCCGGGTGGCGAAGGAGACTCCGCCGTATCCCTCGAAGGCGGCGGCCGCGTCGATCTCCTCGACTCCGTCGACCAGTCCGATGGCCGTGGTGGGGCGCAGCCACGGGAATGCGGCGTTGAAGGCGTACGGGAGGTCGACGAGGGCGAGATGGTTGGCCGGTATCGCGGTCGGTCCGTCCGGAGTCCAGCCGGGGTAGGACAGGCCGGTGCCGATACGGGTCGCCTCCGCTGTGCCGGCCAGTTCCTCGACCAACCGCAGCGCACCCATGGTGCCGGAGGTGACGCCCGCGGTGGTGGTCACCCGCCCGTCCTCGACGTAGCGCAGCCCTCGCTTCCAGGCGACCTTCGGGTAACTGCGCTCCAGGGAAGTGATGTTGGACCAGAACGACGTGGCGTCGCGGCCGTCGAGCAGACCGGAGGCGGCCAGCAGTTCGGAGCCCGCGCACACCCCGAGGATCCGGGCGCCCCGGTGGTGGCGTTCGACGATCCACCGGCGCAGGCGCTCCTCGCCCGCGCCGGTGGGGTCGGTCACGGCGGGCACGACCACCACGTCGGGTTCCGGCAGAGTGCCGTCCGCCACCTCGGCCAGCGTGTGGTCGGGCAGCAGATGGGCGCCGCCGGACAGTGGGGAGACACGGCGTTCGGCCGCCACCGTGTAGACGAACATGTCCCGCGACTCGGCGAACACCTGGTAGGGCGCGAGTACATCGGTGGCCACGGAGCCCTCGTTGCCGACCGCGACCGCCACCGTGATCCTGCCCTCCGGTACCGGCCGGGCGGCAGGCCACACCCCGGCATCGGATCCGCGAGGGGCGGCGGCGAAGCTGTCGGCCATCGACGCGCTCACCCCCGCGAAGGCGATCCCCGCGAAGGACGCGGTCGCCAGAGCTGTGCCCAGCAGTACCCAGCCGGTGCGGCGCAGCGCGCGGTGCCCCTTGCGCGCCTCGGAACTCGCCTTGAGCAAGACATACCTCAACAATCCGGGCACGTTTTTGGCAGCACGGTGCCGTCGGCCCTCGTGGAAGTGGGAAAAGCGAAACAGGAAACGGGAAACGGGAGAGAGGAAGGGAAAGAGGGGACGGCCGGGAAGGAGGCCCCTTCGCCGAGGAGGCCAGTCCGTCAGGCAGTCGGCCGCGCTGGTGCGCGCAGCAGCGAGGGCGGCGCGCCGAAGGCGTCAGCGACCACCCGGCGCAGTTGCCGGGCGTCACGGAATCCGCACCGGAGCGCGACCGCCTCCACCGTCAGGTCGGTACCGGACAGCAGGGTGCGGGCCCGCTCCAGCCGCAGTTGCCGCTGGTAGGCGAACGGGGTGATGCCCGCAGCCGTGGTGAAGGCCCGCGTCAGACCGCGCGGGGACAGCCCGGCGATGCCTGCGAGTTCACGCAGGGTGAAGGCGACGTCCAGATGCTGCGCCAGATGGTCCTGCACCCGGTGCACCGCGGGCTGGACGTGGTCGCGGTGCCGCAGGAACGGACTGATCTGTGCCGCGTCCCCGTCCCGCCGCAGGTACAGCACCAGTTCACGCGCGACTCCCGCGGCCAGTTCGGGGCCGCGCTCCCGTTCGACCAGGGACAATGCGAGATCGATCCCCGACGAGATGCCCGCGCTGGTGCTGATCCGCCCGTCGTGCACGTAGAGCGCGGCCTCACGCACCCGGGCCCGCGGGTACCGGTCGCGCATCGCCGAGGTGAGCGACCAGTGGGTCGTGCACGCCCTGTCGTCCAGCAGCCCCGCCTCCCCCAGAACGACTGCACCGCTGCACACGGACGCCACCCAGGCACCCGCGTCGTGGGCCTCGCGCACCCAGCGCACCACGGCGGGTGCCACCGGCCGGTCTGATCCGGTCAGCCGGGGGCCCGGCACGAGCACCAGGTCGCCGGCTGCCGCCCGGCTCGTCGACAGCGGTGCCAGCCCCGCCAGCCGCAGGCCTTGCGCGGACCGCAGACCGTCCGTCTCGGCGACGAACTCCAGCCGGTAGCCGCCGCCGAGATGCGCCGCAGCGTCGAACACCTGCACGGGACCGCCGAGGTCCAGCAGATTCACCTCGGGCAGCACCAGGACCAGCACCCGTCCGGTACGCCCGTTCGTCTCCTCGCTCACCCCGCCACGGTAGGCCGCCACGAACCGTCCGCACGAGGTCTCCCAGGGACAGGCGGCGGACAGATCTGGCACTGCCGTCCCAGCTGCGGACTGCGCCTACGCCGACAGCTGCAGCCCGGATGCTGCTCGCCGTCCGGGGGACCAGTTCAGCAGCCGCGCCGGGTTCATGGTGAGGGCGGCGCGCAGGACCGACGGGTCGACGTGCTCGGCCGGCCAGGCGAGGCACTCGGCGAACGTCCTGCTGTGTTCGTGGCGCGTCCAGGGCCAGTCGCTGCCCCACAGCAGGCGCTGGTGGCCCGCCTCCTCCAGCAGGCGCCGCAGCATGCGGCCGGGCACGTCGGGCGCGCAGCGGTAGGGCGCGGAGGCCTTGATCCACACGTGGTCGCGCGTGGCCAGATCCAGCACCGTGCGGTCGGCGCCCTCGGATGCGCCCGGCAGGCCGAGGTGGTCGATCACCACGGGGGACGGCCAGGCGCGCAGGGCGGGGGCGATCGCCGTCCACTGTTCGCCCGCCGCGTGCACCTCCAGGTGCTGCCCGCGCTCGGCCAGCAGTGCGGCCACCTGCCGCCAGTGCGGACCGGCCAGGTCGGGCACCCGGCGGCCGATCAGGTTGAGGCGGATGCCCGCGACGCCGTCGAGGGCGAGCGGGGCGAGCGCGCCTGGTCGGCAGGGCCGGTCGTGGTCCAGCACGATGACGGCGCGGAACCTGGCGGGGTGCCGGGCCAGGCAGTCGAGCAGGAAGTCGTTGCGCGTTCCCAGGAAGCTCGGCTGGACGAGGACCGCGCCGCCGATGCCGTGCCGGTCGAGCAGCGCCAGGTACGTCGCCGGGAGGGCGTCGTAGTCCGGCACGTAGCGGGGGCGGTCGGCCCTGGGCAGGCCGCGGTGGAACACGTGGGCGTGGGTGTCCACCGACTCCACCGACTCCACCGACGCGGTCAACTCGGCGGACTCGGCCGATTCGCAGATCACCCGCCGATGGTAGGCCCGGGGGGTCCAGGACCGGGGGCCTCTGGACCTTCACCTGACTGACTGTCATATTGGCCTGCATGTTCGACGACGTACTGACGTGCTCACGTTCAGGGCGGCCGGTGCCGCGGGGGCGCTGCCGCTGTGCGGCGCCGGTCGTTGGTTCCTTCCGGCGCCGCATGGACCTCAGGTAAGGAGCGGGCATGCGTCAGTGGTACCGCTCGGCGTCGCCCGGGGGCCGACGGGCGTTCTGGGCCACCTTCGGCGGCTGGGCGCTGGAAGGGGCCGACGCGCAGATCTACGGCCTGGTGCTGCCGACCCTCACCACACTGTGGCATCTCACCAGCGGCCAGGGCGGGTTGGCCTCCTCGGTCACCCTGATCGGCACCGCGCTCGGTGGCTGGTTGGCCGGGGCGGCCTCCGGCCGGTGGGACCGGGTGGCCGTCCTGCGCTTCACCATCGCCTGGTACGCGGTGGCGACCGCGCTCGTCGGCTTCGCCAACGGCTTCGAGTCCCTGTTGGCCTTCCGCTGTCTGCAGGGCATCGGCTTCGGCGGTGAGTGGGCCGCGGGCGCGGTGCTGATCAGCGAGTACGTGACCACGCGGTACCGGGGCAGGGCCCTCGGGGCGGTGCAGAGTGGTTGGGCCGTCGGCTGGGCCTTCACCCTCGCCGCCTACTCGGTGCTGGTCACCGTCCTGCCGCAGGCCTGGGCGTGGCGGGCGATGTTCTGGCTCGGCGTGCTGCCCGCCCTGCTGGTGCTCGCCCTCCGCCGTGGGATCGCCGACCCCACGGCCGACCAGCGGCGGCGGGAGAAGGCGTCGCCGACGGAGATCTTCCGCCCCGGCCTGCTGAGGGTCACCGTGTTCGGCGCGCTGCTGGGACTCGGCAGCCACGGAGGCTACTACGCCCTCAGCACCTTCTTGCCTACCTACCTCCACACCACCCGGCACCTGTCGGTGATGAGCGGCAGCGGGCACCTCGCGGTCTTCATCGCCGGCTCGTTCCTCGGCTACCTTGCCTCCGGGTGGCTCTCCGACCGGATCGGCCGTCGTCGCAATGTCGTCCTCTTCGCCCTGTGCTGCCTCGTGACCCTCGTTCCCTACCTGCTGCTGCCACTCGGCGATCTCGGCACCCTCATCGCGGGCGCGCCGCTCGGGTTCTTCTCGGCCGGGATCCCCGGCGGACTGGGCGCCCTATTCGCGGAGTTGTACCCCACCCGCGTCCGGGGCAGCGGGCAGGGCTTCTGCTACAACCTGGGCCGCATCGTCAGCGCCGCGTTCCCCGCCCTCGTCGGCTACCTCTCCGGACGCCTCGGACTCGCGGCGAGCATCGCCCTCTTCGCAGGGCTCGCCTACGCACTGGCGGCCATCGCCGCCACCTGCCTCCCCGAGACCCGGAACCACGAGCTGCTCGGTGACCCGGCCCCCGCCGCCCGACCGGAGCGCATCGCCAGCTGACAACGCCCCTTCGGCCTGGGCGTGTTCTTCCTTCCCGAATACCAGGCAACCGTCCCGTGACGGCGGCCCGGTGTACGGCGGACACGTCCGCATGCGGGACTGCCTGGGGCCTCCAGCGGGTGAACCCGCCACCGACGCCACCCCGTTGTCCCCGGTGGCAGCCGCCGTGTCCCGCAGAGCTACCAGGGCGGCCACTTCTCCGGCACCTCGATCTTCGGCCAGGACGGCTTCCAGGCGTCCTTCACCTACGACAACGCCCTGATGATCACCGCGCTCCTCCAGCGCGGCACCACCGACGACGTCCAGTACGCCGCCCAGCTCGGACGGAGCCTGCTCCACGCGCAGGCCCACGACCCCGAACTCGCAGACGGCCGCCTGCGCGCCTCCTACGAGCCGCACCCGTTCGTCACCAAGGACACCACCCCGTACGTGGGCAGCCCCTCCGTCTACACCGGCAACATGGCCTGGGCGGGAATGGCCTTCACCCGCCTCTACCGGGCCACCCTCAACCCGTCCTACTGCCGCGCCATCGACTGGGCGGCCACCACCATCAAGGCCACGGACGGCGTCTACACCGGTGTCAGCTTCTACCGGAACGACACCAAGAAGGTCTGGTTCGAAGGAACCGGACACCTGCTGGTCGCCTACCACGCCCGCGCCAACGGCACCGACCCCGTCGAGGCCAACAAGCTTCTCACCACCCTGGAGACGGCCCAGACCAGCGCCCCGAACACCGACGGCAGCGGCATCGTCGCGGCCTCCGGCGACAGCCTCGACACCGGCCAGGGCGACTACTACTACGCCGCCCTGCACACCGGAGCGACCGCCTGGTACGTGATCGCAGCCCAGGGCGGCAACCCGTTCCGCCTCTGATCCCCGCTCCCGGCGACACACCCTGAACGTGAAGACGGTGCCGGCCCCGACC
>NZ_JBHWIJ010000345.1:0-8449 GCF_042732255.1 Kitasatospora sp. NPDC059803
GCGGGGCCCGGCCCCAAGCACACCGACAAGTCACTCCCCGCCCCCTCTGCGGGCCCCTCCACCCGGCCCTAACCCCCTTGTGGGTGGTCGGCCCGGCTTTTTCGCGTTTCCGGCCCTGGGCGGCCCTGGGCGGCCCTGGGACCACTCCGCGGCCGGGACGCGCCGGTGTGGCCGAGAGCCCACTCGGCAGCGTCGGTGCGGACGGGTATGGTGATCACCGTCATCGACGGTGGCCCCCACCACGGCTTCTGTAACGCCGGGGGGCGTCCGGCCGATGGACGGGTCGAGGTCCGCACCGCCTGCGGGCCCTTGACGAACCCGGCGAGGCGCGCGATTCTCAAGGCGCGAGTCCGCCCGGTTGGTTTGCCACTGGATGCATAACCAGTGGCTCAGGCGGGAAATGACTCCACGTGAGTTATGGGGCCCGGGCAGTGCCCGGGCCGGTGCAGTACCCGGTGGGCGTTCGCGTCCGCCGGCTACCGGGAGGAGTCTCCGATTCGGTTTCCGAATCAGAGCTGGACAGCAGTGTGCCCTTTGGCTACACTGTCCCTTTGCGCTGCCTGTTAGCTGCTCCGTGACTCGTCGCCCGGAGTTTGCGTTGCCCTGAAGGGGTCTGGCATCGCCTCCGCAAAGCGGCTCTGACCTGGGATTCCGATCCCGGCGGAGGCTAGTGGCGAGGGAGGCGGGACCAAGCCCGTGAAGGCCCGGCTGGTACGCGCGTAGTGAGCTCCGAGCCCTCGGAAGGACCCCCCTCTTGGCCGCGCCGCGCAACGCCTCGAACAATTCCGCCGCATCCACCGCCCCGCTCCGCGTCTCCTTCGCGAAGATCAAGGAGCCCCTCGAGGTCCCCAACCTCCTGGCCCTGCAGACCGAGAGCTTTGACTGGCTGCTCGGCAATGCGGCCTGGAAGTCCCGGGTCGAGGCGGCGCTGGAGAACGGTCAGGACGTCCCCACCAAGTCCGGTCTGGAGGAGATCTTCGAGGAGATCTCCCCGATCGAGGACTTCAGTGGGTCGATGTCGCTGACCTTCCGCGACCACCGTTTCGAGCCGCCGAAGAACTCGATTGACGAGTGCAAGGACCGCGACTTCACGTTCGCGGCTCCGCTCTTCGTCACGGCCGAGTTCACCAACAACGAGACCGGTGAGATCAAGTCTCAGACGGTCTTCATGGGCGACTTCCCGCTCATGACCCACAAGGGCACGTTCGTGATCAACGGCACCGAGCGTGTCGTCGTGTCGCAGCTGGTCCGCTCCCCGGGCGTGTACTTCGACTCCACCCTGGACAAGGTGTCCGACAAGGACATCTACTCCTGCAAGGTCATCCCCTCGCGTGGTGCCTGGCTGGAGATGGAGATCGACAAGCGCGACATGGTCGGCGTCCGCATCGACCGCAAGCGCAAGCAGTCCGTCACCGTGCTGCTCAAGGCGCTCGGCTGGACCAACGAGATGATTCTCGAGGAGTTCGGCGAGTACGAGTCCATGCGCAACACCCTGGAGAAGGACCACACCCAGGGCCAGGACGACGCGCTTCTGGACATCTACCGCAAGCTGCGTCCTGGCGAGCCGCCGACGCGCGAGGCCGCGCAGACGCTTCTGGAGAACCTGTACTTCAACCCGAAGCGCTACGACCTCGCCAAGGTGGGCCGCTACAAGGTCAACCGGAAGCTGGGCAACGCCGAGTCGCTGGACTCCGGCGTGCTCACCGAGCCCGACATCATCGGTGCGATCAAGTACCTGGTGAAGCTGCACGCCGGTGAGACCGAGTGGAACGACCAGACCGGTCGCGACATCGTGGTCGAGGTCGACGACATCGACCACTTCGGCAACCGTCGCCTGCGCAACGTCGGCGAGCTCATCCAGAACCAGGTCCGTACGGGTCTCGCCCGTATGGAGCGCGTCGTGCGCGAGCGCATGACCACCCAGGACGTCGAGGCGATCACGCCGCAGACCCTGATCAACATCCGGCCGGTCGTCGCCTCCATCAAGGAGTTCTTCGGCACCAGCCAGCTGTCGCAGTTCATGGACCAGACGAACCCGCTGTCGGGCCTGACCCACAAGCGCCGTCTGTCCGCCCTCGGCCCCGGTGGTCTCTCCCGTGAGCGCGCCGGCTTCGAGGTCCGTGACGTGCACCCCTCGCACTACGGGCGCATGTGTCCGATCGAGACCCCCGAAGGCCCGAACATCGGTCTGATCGGGTCGCTGGCCTCGTACGGCCGGGTCAACGCCTTCGGCTTCATCGAGACCCCGTACCGCAAGGTCATCGAGGGTGTCGTCACGGAGCAGGTCGACTACCTCACGGCCGACGAGGAGGACCGCTACGTCATCGCGCAGGCCAACGCCCCGCTGACGGCGGAGCTGACCTTCGCCGAGCCGCGTGTCCTGGTCCGCCGCCGTGGCGGCGAGATCGACTACATCCCGGGCACCGAGATCGACTACATGGACGTCTCGCCGCGCCAGATGGTGTCGGTCGCGACCGCCATGATCCCGTTCCTCGAGCACGACGACGCCAACCGCGCGCTCATGGGCTCGAACATGATGCGCCAGGCGGTGCCGCTGCTGAAGAGCGAGGCTCCGCTGGTCGGTACCGGCATGGAGTACCGCTGCGCCGTCGACGCCGCGGACGTCATCACCGCCGAGAAGGCCGGTGTCGTCCAGGAGGTGTCGGCCGACTACGTCACCGTCGCCAACGACGACGGCACGTACACCACGTACCGCGCCGCCAAGTTCACCCGCTCCAACCAGGGCACCGCCTTCAACCAGAAGGTGCTCGTGGACGAGGGCGCCCGGGTCGAGTCCGGCCAGGTGCTGGCCGACGGCCCGTGCACCGACGAGGGCGAGATGGCCCTCGGCAAGAACCTGCTCGTGGCGTTCATGTCGTGGGAGGGTCACAACTACGAGGACGCGATCATCCTGTCGCAGCGCCTCGTGCAGGACGACGTCCTCTCCTCGATCCACATCGAGGAGCACGAGGTCGACGCCCGTGACACCAAGCTCGGCCCCGAGGAGATCACCCGGGACATCCCGAACGTCTCCGAGGAGGTCCTCGCCGACCTCGACGAGCGCGGCATCATCCGCATCGGCGCCGACGTCGTCACCGGCGACATCCTGGTCGGCAAGGTCACGCCCAAGGGTGAGACCGAGCTGACCCCGGAGGAGCGCCTGCTCCGCGCGATCTTCGGTGAGAAGGCCCGTGAGGTCCGCGACACCTCGCTGAAGGTGCCGCACGGTGAGTCCGGCAAGGTCATCGGCGTCCGCGTCTTCGACCGTGAAGAGGGCGACGAGCTGCCCCCGGGCGTGAACCAGCTGGTCCGCGTCTACGTGGCCCAGAAGCGCAAGATCACCAACGGTGACAAGCTCGCCGGCCGTCACGGCAACAAGGGCGTCATCTCGAAGATCCTGCCGGTCGAGGACATGCCGTTCCTGGAGGACGGCACCCCGGTCGACATCATCCTCAACCCGCTGGGTGTCCCGTCCCGAATGAACCCGGGACAGGTCCTGGAGATCCACCTCGGGTGGCTCGCCAAGCAGGGCTGGGACGTCTCCGGCCTCGCCGACGAGTGGGCCCAGCGCCTCCAGGCGATCGGCGCCGACACCGTCCAGGGCGGCACCAACCTCGCCACCCCGGTCTTCGACGGCGCCCGCGAGGACGAGATCACCGGCCTGCTGGACAACACCACCCTCACCCGTGACGGTGAGCGCCTGGTGAACTCCACCGGCAAGGCCCGGCTGTTCGACGGCCGCTCCGGCGAGCCGTTCCCGATGCCGGTCTCGGTCGGCTACATGTACATCCTCAAGCTGCACCACCTGGTCGACGACAAGCTGCACGCCCGTTCGACCGGTCCGTACTCGATGATCACCCAGCAGCCGCTCGGTGGTAAGGCGCAGTTCGGTGGTCAGCGCTTCGGTGAGATGGAGGTGTGGGCCCTTGAGGCGTACGGCGCTGCTTACGCGCTGCAGGAGCTGCTCACCATCAAGTCCGACGACGTCCTCGGCCGTGTGAAGGTCTACGAGGCCATCGTCAAGGGCGAGAACATCCCCGAGCCCGGCATTCCCGAGTCCTTCAAGGTCCTCATCAAGGAAATGCAGTCGCTCTGCCTCAACGTGGAGGTGCTGTCCTCGGACGGCCAGTCCATCGAGATGCGGGACTCCGACGAGGACGTGTTCCGCGCCGCCGAGGAGCTCGGCATTGACCTGTCCCGGCGCGAGCCGAGCAGCGTCGAAGAGGTCTGACGGAGGTTGGGCCGGCTGCCCGAGCAGCCGGCCCGCCCCCAGGCCCCCCTCAGACCACATGAACGACTCTCGACTTACGAAAGAGGGCTTGACGACCAGTGCTTGACGTCAACTTCTTCGACGAGCTCCGCATCGGCCTGGCCACCGCCGACGACATCCGCCAGTGGTCGCACGGCGAGGTCAAGAAGCCGGAGACCATCAACTACCGCACCCTGAAGCCCGAAAAGGACGGACTCTTCTGCGAGAAGATCTTCGGCCCCACCCGGGACTGGGAGTGCTACTGCGGTAAGTACAAGCGCGTCCGCTTCAAGGGCATCATCTGTGAGCGCTGCGGCGTCGAGGTGACCCGCGCCAAGGTGCGCCGTGAGCGGATGGGCCACATCGAGCTGGCCGCCCCGGTCACCCACATCTGGTACTTCAAGGGCGTGCCGTCCCGCCTGGGCTACCTGCTCGACCTGGCGCCGAAGGACCTCGAGAAGGTCATCTACTTCGCCGCCTACATGATCACCTGGGTCGACGACGAGCGCCGCCAGCGCGACCTGCCGTCCCTGGAGGCGCACGTCTCGGTCGAGCGCCAGCAGATCGAGAACCGCCGCGACTCCGACCTCGAGGCCCGTGCCAAGAAGGCCGAGACCGACCTGGCCGAGCTGGAGGCCGAGGGCGCCAAGGCCGACGTGCGCCGTAAGGTGCGCGAGGGCGCCGAGCGCGAGATGAAGCAGCTGCGCGACCGCGCGCAGCGCGAGCTCGACCGCCTCGACGAGGTGTGGGCCCGCTTCAAGAACCTCAAGGTCCAGGACCTCGAGGGCGACGAGCTGCTCTACCGCGAGCTGCGCGACCGCTTCGGCACCTACTTCTCCGGCTCGATGGGCGCGGCGGCCCTCAAGGACCGCCTCGAGACCTTCGACCTGGCGGAGGAGTCCGAGCGCCTGCGCGAGATCATCCGCACCGGCAAGGGCCAGAAGAAGACCCGTGCGCTGAAGCGCCTCAAGGTCGTCTCCGCGTTCCTGCAGACCACCAACAAGCCCAACGGCATGGTGCTGGACTGCGTCCCGGTCATCCCGCCGGACCTGCGTCCGATGGTGCAGCTGGACGGTGGCCGCTTCGCGACCTCCGACCTGAACGACCTGTACCGCCGCGTGATCAACCGCAACAACCGCCTGAAGCGGCTTCTCGACCTCGGCGCGCCCGAGATCATCGTGAACAACGAGAAGCGCATGCTCCAGGAGGCCGTCGACGCCCTGTTCGACAACGGCCGTCGCGGCCGTCCGGTCACCGGCCCGGGCAACCGCCCGCTGAAGTCCCTCAGCGACATGCTGAAGGGCAAGCAGGGTCGTTTCCGCCAGAACCTGCTCGGCAAGCGCGTCGACTACTCGGCCCGTTCGGTCATCGTCGTCGGCCCGCAGCTCAAGCTGCACCAGTGCGGTCTGCCCAAGGCCATGGCGCTGGAGCTCTTCAAGCCGTTCGTGATGAAGCGCCTGGTCGACCTGAACCACGCGCAGAACATCAAGTCGGCCAAGCGCATGGTCGAGCGTGCCCGCCCGGTCGTGTGGGACGTGCTCGAAGAGGTCATCGCCGAGCACCCCGTCCTGCTGAACCGTGCGCCCACCCTGCACCGCCTCGGCATCCAGGCCTTCGAGCCCCAGCTGGTCGAGGGCAAGGCCATCCAGATCCACCCGCTCGTCTGCACCGCGTTCAACGCGGACTTCGACGGTGACCAGATGGCCGTCCACCTGCCGCTCTCCGCGGAGGCGCAGGCCGAGGCCCGCATCCTGATGCTGTCCTCGAACAACATCCTGAAGCCGGCCGACGGTCGCCCCGTCACCATGCCGACCCAGGACATGGTGCTCGGTCTGTTCTTCCTGACCTCGGACCGGGAGACGGTGAAGGGCGGTGGCCGTTCCTTCTCCTCGACCGCCGAGGCCGTCATGGCCTTCGACGCCCGCGAGCTGGACGTCCAGGCCCCGATCGAGCTGCGCCTGCCGGCCGGCACCGTCCCGCCGCGCGGCTGGACCCCGCCGGTGGACGAGGAGGGCCAGACGGCCTGGTTCGACGGCGAGCCGTTCCGTCTGACCACCACCCTGGGCCGCGCGCTCTTCAACGAGCTGCTGCCCGAGGACTACCCGTTCGTCGACTATGAGGTGGGCAAGAAGCAGCTCTCCGCGATCGTCAACGACCTGGCGGAGCGCTACCCCAAGGTCGTCGTCGCGGCGACCCTGGACAACCTGAAGGCGTCCGGTTTCCACTGGTCGACCCGCTCGGGTGTCACCGTCTCGATCTCCGACGTCGTCGTCCCGCCGAACAAGCCCCAGATCCTCGAGGGCTACGAGGCGAAGGCGGAGAAGGTCCAGCGTCAGTACGAGCGCGGCCTGATCACCAACGACGAGCGCAAGCAGGAGCTCATCGGCATCTGGACCCAGGCGACCAACGAGGTCGCCGAGGCCATGAACGAGAACTTCCCGAAGACGAACCCCATCTTCATGATGGTCGACTCGGGTGCTCGTGGAAACATGATGCAGATGCGCCAGATCGCCGGTATGCGTGGTCTGGTGTCGAACGCCAAGAACGAGACCATCCCGCGACCCATCAAGGCGTCGTTCCGTGAGGGTCTCACCGTGCTGGAGTACTTCATCTCCACCCACGGTGCCCGTAAGGGTCTGGCGGACACCGCCCTCCGTACCGCCGACTCCGGCTACCTCACCCGTCGTCTGGTCGACGTCTCCCAGGACGTCATCATTCGCGAGGAGGACTGCGGTACCGAGCGCGGCCTGAAGCTGGCGATCGGCGCCGTCGGCGCGGACGGCGTCCTGCGCAAGGCCGACGACGTCGAGACCAGCGTGTACGCCCGCATGCTCGCCGAGGACATCACGGTGGACGGCAAGCTCCTTGCCACCGCCAACACCGACCTCGGTGACGTGCTGATCGACGAGCTGATCCGCCACGGCATCGGCGAGGTCAAGACCCGCTCGATCCTGACCTGCGAGTCGGCCGTCGGCACCTGTGCCTTCTGCTACGGGCGTTCGCTGGCCACCGGCAAGCTGGTCGACATCGGTGAGGCGGTCGGCATCATCGCCGCCCAGTCCATCGGTGAGCCCGGCACCCAGCTGACGATGCGTACCTTCCACACCGGTGGTGTGGCCGGTGACGACATCACCCAGGGTCTGCCGCGTGTCGTCGAGCTCTTCGAGGCCCGTACCCCCAAGGGTGTGGCCCCGATCTCGGAGGCCACCGGCCGGGCGCGGATCGAGGACACCGAGAAGACCCGCAAGCTCGTCATCACCCCGGACGACGGCAGCGAGGAGATCGCCTACCCCGTCTCCAAGCGTGTGAAGCTGCTGGTCAGCGAGGGCGAGGCGGTCGAGGTCGGCCAGAAGCTGACCATGGGTGCCACCAACCCGCACGACGTCCTGCGGATCATGGGCCAGCGTGCCGTCCAGATCCACCTGGTCGCCGAGGTCCAGAAGGTCTACAACTCGCAGGGTGTGTCGATCCACGACAAGCACATCGAGATCATCATCCGGCAGATGCTCCGCCGCGTGACGATCATCGAGTCGGGCGACGCCGAGCTGCTCCCGGGCGAGCTCGTCGAGCGCGGCCGCTTCGAGACCGAGAACCGTCGCGTGGTCGCCGAGGGTGGTCACCCCGCCTCCGGCCGTCCGCAGCTGATGGGTATCACCAAGGCCTCGCTGGCCACCGAGTCCTGGCTGTCGGCCGCCTCCTTCCAGGAGACGACCCGGGTCCTCACCGACGCGGCGATCCACGCCAAGTCGGACCCGCTGCTGGGCCTCAAGGAGAACGTCATCCTCGGTAAGCTCATCCCGGCCGGTACGGGTCTTCCCCGCTACCGCAACATCCGGGTCGAGCCGACCGAGGAGGCCAAGGCCGCGATGTACTCGGCCGTCGGCTACGACGACTACGACCTGTCGCCCTTCGGCGCCGGCTCCGGCCAGGCGGTCCCGCTGGACGACTACGACTACGGCCCGTACACCGGCTGAGTCCGACGTTCGGCTGTCAGGGCGGTCACCCCTCGCGGGGTGGCCGCCCTGCGGCGTTCCTGCTGCGCGGCCCGGGACCGGGGGGTCTGCGGGGCAGCGATTAGGTTCCCTGGCAGAAGTCGCGTAGAGTCGTGTTTACCGACGCGGGGTGGAGCAGCTCGGTAGCTCGCTGGGCTCATAACCCAGAGGTCGCAGGTTCAAATCCTGTCCCCGCTACTCAGTAGCA
>NZ_JBHWIJ010000346.1:0-7122 GCF_042732255.1 Kitasatospora sp. NPDC059803
GAGTCGAACGTGCGGGCCCTGGATACCCGACCGACAGCCAGAGACTCAGGCGGCGGCACCGTACTCGCTCGTCAGCCGCCGGACTTCGGCGTCCTTGAAGGCCTGCACCTCTTCCACGATCCCGCTCTTCGACAGATCGGCCACGGAGACGCAGAGGTCCATGCGCTGGATGCAGACGCCGAGCATGTACTCCCCGGCGGATGCCGTAGTAGCCCTCCTCGCAGTCCGTGTCGTTGTTGAACCGGCACGACGCGCAGGTGTCCGGGAGCCTTACGGGCAGCAGCCGCTTCACGTAGACCGCCCGGCCGCCGAGCGCCCGGTACAGGGTGCGCTCGTCGGAGGTGCCGGCGGTGAACGTCCGAAGCACCGGTTCCGCGCCGACCCGGGCCAGCACTTCGGAGATCGCCGCGGTCGACTCCGCCCCGTCCTGGATGCTGGTGAGCATCCGCACATCCGCGAACTGGCCGTACGACTCGACCAGGTTGACGACCCGGTCCACGTGGGCCATTCCGGGAACGACGATGTTCACCGAGACCTTCACGCCGTTGGAGACGGCGGACCGGACGGTCTGTTCCGCTGCCCGGATCTTCGCCTCGGCCAGGCCCGCAGACCTGAAACGCTCGGACTGAACGGCCTGGAGCTCTTCGGCGGTGGTACCGAAGACCGAGACGTTGACCCGGTTGAGGCCGGCCGCCGAACACTCCGGCATGACCTGCCGGCCGCGTTCCCCATTGCTGGTCATCCCGACGCTCAACCCCATGCCGGACAGCGCCGCGACCAGCGCGGGCACCTCCGTGTGGAGGGTGGGCTCCCCTCCCGTGAGGTGAACCTCGTCGGCGTCGAACGCCCTCGCCACAGTTCGCACCGCCCGCCGGAAGGACATGTCCGGGGCCATCCTGGCGGCGAGGAAACCGACACCGTTCGTCTCGCTGTAGATCGACACGCGCCCGGTCCTGCCCGGGCCCGCGCCGAAGGGCAGTTCGGCGCGGCCCTGATTGTCGACGGTGACCGGCGTTCCCTCGTTGTGGCAGAACGTGCAGGCCAACCCGCAGTCGTCGATCACCTTGATGCGGATGGTCCGGTCCCGGACGACCCGGACTGCCGGGCGTTGGGTAACTGACAAGGCTCGTCTCCTGTCATTCGAACGTGAGCCGGGGAATCGCGTCGATGTCGATCCCGTACCGGCGGTAGACCTTGGTCGTGTTCTCGCTCGTGAGCTTCTCCAGAGGAAGCTTGAGAGCGAGGGCGGTCGCATGGACGTGTTCGGCGCTGTCGCCCTCGATCTCCAGGTACGGGGGGATCAGCGGCCAGTGGTCGATCTCGACGGCCGCGCCGCCGAGCGTCCAGGAGGACCGGCGGTTCTCCTGGTACGCCTTCGGTTGGTAGCCGAGCTTGCCGAGGAGCGTGTTCGTGGCGTCGAAGCCGCCGACGGTCGTCTCCGTTTCGGTCACGCCGTCGATCGCATCGGAGTGGATCTCCTTGACGCACAACGTGACGTCGGTGCCGGTGTCACGCAGCCGGACCCACGCACCCGGCCGGCCGGGGATGTCGTAGACATAGCGGCGCTGGAAGCGGTCGACCACGTGCTCAGCCCCAGCCTCGGCCAGGAGCACGCGAATCTTCTCCGGATCGACGTTGAGGATCTTCGCTTCGAACTCAGTTGCGGTCATGGGGAATTGCCTTCCTCAGCGCGGTACGGGCAGATGAGCGCACGGTATCGGCGATGCTGCGAGCCACCTCATCAGGCGTGCGGTCGGTGCCGTCGACCCGCAGCAGTCCGAACGCCCGGTACACGCGGGAGCTTTCGGCCACGTTCGGCTCCTCCCGCCGGTGCCAGGAGCTCAGCGTTCCCAGCTCGGCCCGCCGACGAAGCCGCTCCTGGCGGACGCGTTCGTCCACCTCCAACAAAATCGGCACGTTCGGGACGAGAGCCCCCTCCGGGTACTCCGGCACACAGCCGTGACCCATCGCCCTGTGTGTGGCGATGGTGCGCGGGAAGTAGGACTCGACCACCACCGTCCGACCGCTCTCGGTGAGCGCCCGGGCGGTCTCGGACTTGATGTGGTTCGCCATCATCCACCAGTGGAACCGCGCCGGCAGGATTCCGGCGGCGTCCACCTCCACGCGCATACGGGGGAACGTCGGCAATGTGCCGTCGGTGAGGTGAACCCCGTTGACCAAAGCGGCGACCAGCGGGGCGACGGTGGTCTTCCCGCTTGCGCTCAGACCGTCGAGGGTGATGAAGAATCCTCGGGTCACGTCCATGTGAACTCCATATCCCTGTTCGGGCTTGTCATCGCAGCCCCCAGTTCCACGGGGCCGGGTGGGCACCGCGCAGGCACGTGACCCGGTGGGCCGCCTCCTGGCGGATGTTGGCGTCGAGGTGGGCGCGGCGCACCGTATCCATCACCGTGGCGAGGACGACGACGTCGCGTACGACCTGGTAGCCGGACCAGGCGCCGATGTAGGGGTGGTCCAGGGGCTGTCCCTCCCGGTCGTACGAGAGGTAGGTGTCGGCGTAGGTCCGGTGGTCTTCGCGCGGGCCGATGAGCAGTTCGGAGCGCCAGCGGGCGGCGACCAGGTCCCACTCGCGATGGCCGCGCGTCAGCGGGCGGCGCAGCAGGAGCCCGACGTGGACTCCGTCGTCGTGGCAGGGGGCCATCCCGAGGGCGCCGAGGATGACGGTGTCCGGTGTCGGCCAGTCGAGGTAGTCCCACTCCTCGCGCAGTTGGGCCGCGTGGTCGCGCAGGAAACTGCGGGAGGCCTCGTTCAGCGGAGCGCTGTCCAGGCCGTCCAGCAGCCCGGCGAACGGATCGTGCTCCCTGAGCCACGGGGCCGTCCTGGGGTCGGTCCGGTGCGTGAGGGCGGTCACCCATGCGGACAGGGACGTGTCGGTGCTCGGCTTCCCGGGGTCCTGCCAGAAGGTCACGGCCCGGCCTTCGGCAGACGTGCGGACGTCGATGTACCGGGGGGAGGTGACGGGGACTTGATGCTGTCGCAGGAACTGCGCGCCCTTGATGAGCGCCCCAGCCTCGTCCAGGTCGGGGTGGACGATGGCGAGCGCGCGTGAAGTCGGCAGCGACCACAGATGGTTCGGGCTGTCGCTGACCAGCTCGGCCTTCGCGACGTCGCCACCGGTGGCCACGCCCGCCTGCGTCAGTGCCTCGAAGGACGCCGCAATGTCCAGTCTGCGGGCCGGGGTTGTGGTCTTGAGTAGCGTTCTGGTGCGCGGTCCGACGCTCACGGCGCAGTCCTCGGGTACGGGAGTGGGTGGAGGGACGAGATGGGCGAGAACGGCGAGAAGAAGCATCGATCCGGGGCAGCGATTCCGCGAAGTGCCCCTGCCCTGCCAGCCTTCACAAGGGCCCCACGAGCGTCCTGGCCTTCCGTCCCGGAGACGCCGAGGGGCGAACTGGACGCCGCGAGCGTGTGCGCCCCTCCGACTACGACGGCGCCCGAGCCCAGCATCGCGATCTGCAAGCCGCCCCGCTCGCCCGCGAGGGCCGGCGCTGGGGCGGCGGGTTGGGTGGGCTCGTTGAATTCCAGCTCGAACCAGACCTCGTTGCCGTCACCCAGGCGATTCCAGCCGAAGCGAGTGGAGAGCGCCTTCACGAGTTCCAGGCCTCGTCCGTGCTGGTCGGTCTCCACAGCTGTCCGAAGCTGCGGAGATCGGCTTGCCCGGTCGATCACGGCTACTCGCAGCAGCTCCTTGTCGATCTGCAACGAGACCATGAACGTCGTACCCGTCGCATGCCTGATGGCGTTGGTCGCCAGCTCGGAGACGAGAAGCAGGACAGTGTCCTCCAGGTCCTGGCCGAGAACCAGGCCAAACCCGCGAAGGATCCTCCGTGTGGTGCGTCGGGCCGTGCTGGCGCTGACGGATTCGGCCGACAGCTCAAACTCAGAGGTGGGCATGGCATTCCCTCCGGGGGGTGGCTCCGGTGCAGGGGTGGGACATGACTACTGCGAGGCGGATGCGCCACTCCGTAACGAGTCGAATCCGCTCCGTAGCGGACGCTCATTCCACCAGCGCTCGTGAAGGCCGGGAAGGACACGGAGCCAGACATCGACCGGACATTCACCGGACATTCCGCGTCCACAGCGGTGAATCCGGCCGGAATCCGGCCGAAGGACTGAATCCCTCTCTATGTTTGGTACGTGATGCTGCATAAGGCGCTGCCGTGAGCAGGCGGACCCCCAAAAGCCGGAACCAGCTGCTGTACGAGGCCCGAAAGCGACTGAACCTCACTCAGGCTGCCGCCGCCGAAGCGGTGGGGGTGAGCGAACGGCAGTGGCGACGCTGGGAGACGACACCCAGCCCGGACGTCCCCCGCGCACCGGAGGTCCTCCGGTCGCTATGCGAAGTGTTCCAGGCCTCGTACGACAAACTGGGCTTCGTGTCGCCGGTAGATCTTTCGCCGGGTGGCGCAGGCGTCTTGGGAGGAGTCATCATCCCGCCTGTGAACCGACGTGACGCACTGGCAGCCGGAGTGGCTGCCGCCCTTGGCGGATTGCCCTGGCTCTCACCGGTCGTCGGCGTTCGGCCGACGGAGCCTCTCCGGATCGGTGAGGACGAGGTCGAGGACCTACGCGCGGTCCTTCAGCACCTCGACGCATGGGATCAGCGCTTCGGCGGCGACAGCCTTTGGCGCTCCGCCAGACACACCCTGCACTACATCCACGGGCTCCTGGACCGGGGGACGTTCTCCACAGGGATCGGCGACGAACTCCAGGCGATGCAGGGCTCACTGACCACCTCCATCGGCTGGTACTGCTACGACGCCGGACGAACCCAAGACGCATCTGTCTACTGGTCCCAGGCCCTCAACACCGCATTGCTGTTCAACAACTCGCCGCTGGCCATCCGCACGCTGTCCGTCATGGCGAGGCAGGCCGTCGACCTCGGCAAGGGCCGCGACGCCGTCCGCTACTCACAGATTGCTGCGACCCGACTCGGCCCCTGGGTACCACCTCGCGTCCACTCGCTCCTGGCCATTCGTGAGGCTCAGGGGCACGCCGCTCTGGGCGACGCCGCCAGTACCAACGAAGCGATCCTCCGTGCGTGGCGCGGGTTTGAGCGGGGCGCCAGCGAGGACGATCCGGACTGGGCTCGGTTCCTGAACGAAGCAGAGGCTCTGGTCCGGTGGAGGGCGAAGTCGCCGAGCGTATGGGCGCCGGCGTCCTCTTCGGCGTGCTCTGTTACCGTGGTTCGGTAGCGACGCGCGAAAACACGGTTCCCGGTATTGGTTAGTCCGGGCGGGGCTTGCGCTCTCAGCACACCGGCTTGCCGGTAGTGCCCGGTGCGTCTCTTTCTCTCGTGATCTTTCTGAGAAAGGGACCTCTGTGTCTGACTTTCCCGTGGACGGCATCGCCGTTCGCACACCTGTTCCCCCCGCTGGGGAGCAGGTCACCCGCACACCGTACCGGTGGCGTTGGGTCGCTTTGTGGGTGCTGCTCGCCGCCGAGGCGATGGACATGCTGGACGCCTTGATCGCCAATGTCGCGGCGCCTTCGATCCGGGCCGACCTGGGCGGCGGTGCCGCGACGGTGCAGTGGCTGGGAGCCGCTTACGCGCTGGCGATGGCGGCGGGCCTGGTCACCGGCGGACGTCTCGGTGACATCGTGGGCCGCAAGCGGATGTTCCTGATCGGCGCGCTCGGTTTCACCGTCGCCTCCCTGCTCTGCGCGGCCTCCTGGTCGCCGGGGATGCTGATCGGCGCCCGCGGGCTGCAGGGCCTGTTCGGCGCGGTGATGATCCCTCAGGGCCTGGGCATCATCAAGGAGATGTTCGACGGGCCGGAGGTCGGCCGGGCGTTCGGCCTGTTCGGCCCGGTGATGGCCGCCTCGACGGTGGGCGGCCCAGTGCTGGCCGGCGCTCTGGTCGATGCCGACTTCTTCGGCTCCGGCTGGCGCATGATCTTCCTGATCAACCTGCCGCTCGGTTTGCTCGCCCTCTTGGGTGGCTGGAAGTTCCTGCCGGAGTCACGTTCCACGCGGCGGCCCCGGCTCGACCTCGCGGGCGCCACCCTGGCCTCACTGGCCGCGTTGCTGCTGGTGCTCCCGCTGGTGCAGGGCCGTGAACTCGGCTGGCCTGCCTGGACGTTCGTGTCGATGGCGGCGGCGGTCGGGCTGTTCGGGGTCTTCGGCCGGTACGAGCTGCGGGTGGCCCGGGCGGGCGGCGATCCGCTCGTGGTGCCGGGCCTGTTCCGCAAGCGGGCCTTCTCCGCAGGTCTGGTGACCGGAGGGGTGTTCTTCGCGGCGGTGGCCGGCTTCTCGCTGGTGCTCAGCCTGTTCCTGCAGTCCGGCCTCGGCCTCACCCCCCTGCGGGCGGGGCTGGCGAGCCTGCCCTGGTCGCTGGGGATGGTGCTCGGCTTCGCCGCGATTCAGGTCGCCGAGCGGTTCGGCATCATCGAGCGGCTCGGGCGCCGGGTCATCCAGACCGGGCTCGTGGTCATGGCCCTGGGCACCGCCACCCTCGCCGTCACCCTGAACACGGCCGGCACGGGCGTCACGCCGTGGCACCTCGCGCCGGCACTGGTTCTCGCGGGCCTGGGTATGGGCCTGGTCATGGGACCGTTCTTCGACACCGTGCTCGGCGCCGTCGAACCGCACGAGAGCGGCTCCGCCTCCGGAACCATCACCGCCGTCCAGCAGCTCGGCAGCGCACTGGGCGTCGCCGTCCTGGGCACCGTGTTCTTCGGCGCGCTCGGCGGGCAGATCACCGGCACCGCCGAGCAGACCGCACGGACCGTCGCGGTGGCCAGCTACAGCGCGACCCTGCAGGTCACGCTGTGGGCCGGAACCGGCCTGCTTGCGACGGCACTCGCGGCCTCGTTCCTGCTGCCCCGTCCCGTCCACGCACAGGAGCACTGAACGCGGGCTACCGGTAAACCCGGGCGCGCCCGCAGGCTCCTGCCCCGGGCCGTGAGCCAGCCGATCCCGGGCACCCTCACCCGGCGTCGATGGGACAGCTGCGGTGCGCCGTCGGCCCTGAGCCGCGGAAGAGCGTTCAGCGATGCCATCGGTCTGGGGGGGGGGGGGCGCCGGCCCCGCCCGCGCGCCGGCCGGCTGCGCGTGGCCCCCCGGCGGGGCGGGCGCCCCCGCCCCCCGCCACTGGGACCC
>NZ_JBHWIJ010000346.1:7132-8142 GCF_042732255.1 Kitasatospora sp. NPDC059803
CCGGGCCTCGCGCGGCCCCGCCCCCAGGGGCGCGGCTCGCGGCCCCCCCCCCCCCCCCCCCCCGGACTCGTGTCGTCGAGTGGCCACCAGGGGTGGCAGGCCACCACCCGTCGTGATCCACCTCTCCCGATTGGCCCGTCTGCCATGCCTGTTGCAACGGCCTGCCCGATAACGCCGACCGCCGTCGAGCGCAAGCGGTTAAAGAAGATGGCCTACGGCCACAAGACCGAGCACCGGCTACGGATACGCGCGCAGGTCGTTCTGCAGGCGGCACGGGGGCGCTCCAACGCGCGCATCGCCCACGAGACGGGCCTGCACGTGGACACGGTGCGTGCCTGGCGAGGCCGGTTCGCCCACGGCGGCCTGCCTGCTCTGGCCGACCGCAGACGCTCCGGTCGCCCCGCCCGCTTCACCCCGGTGCAAATCACCGAGGCCAAGGCGCTGGCCTGCCAGCTCCCCGCCGAGACCGGCGCACCACTGTCACGCTGGTCCTGCCCTGAGCTGGCCGCCGAACTGACCGCCCGCGGGATCGCCGAATGCAGTCATGGTCCACACCCCCGTCCACGCCTCATGGATCAATCAGATCGAGATCTTCTTCTCCATCGTCCAACGCAAGGTCGTCTCACCCAACGACTTTACGGACCTGGCCCAGGTCCGGGACCGGCTCCGAGCATTCGAAGGCCGCTACAACGCCACAGCACAGCCGTTCCAGTGGAGATTCACCACCTCCGACCTGGACCATCTGCTGGCCAGGCTCGACCGGCACACCACCGACCGCCAGGAGCAATCCTCCATCGCGCTGACAGCTTGATCAACCCCCGAAGGACTTCCGGAGCCAACCACTAAGTTACGTTTCCCCGTCCTTGCCCACCATCCATCGTCGCCGCACGGAGAGTTGTGGTGGGTGGGGGGGGGGCCGGGGTTGGGGGCGCGCCCCGGGTCCGGGGGTGTTGGGGTAGGCGGGGGGGGGGGGGTGGGGCCACAGGACAAAAACGGAAAACCGCGCGGGG
>NZ_JBHWIJ010000346.1:8152-8441 GCF_042732255.1 Kitasatospora sp. NPDC059803
TGCACACCCCTCACCCAAACACCCAGCCGGCGGTGTGTGTTTGGTTGTGTTGTAGGTCTATGAGTGGTCGTGCGCCCCCCCTCCAAGGTCAAGCATGGTGTCGAGATCGCCGTCTGGATCGTGCAAGGCAAACAGCAAAAGCCGTAACACCGGGTCCTGATGCCGGTCATCGCGCTCTCAAGACCGGGGCAGAGGCTACTCTCCGCCCCTCCTTCGGAGCAGGAAGTCGGCCGAATCGACTTTCACAACCCCGCATTATTCCGTTGCCGCTTCTGCCCCTGCCGATGGC
>NZ_JBHWIJ010000347.1:0-8392 GCF_042732255.1 Kitasatospora sp. NPDC059803
CGGCCGCACCCACCCGGGGCGCGGCCGGCCTCCGGTCGCACACCTATCTCCCAACTCCCGTCCCATGCAAGCCTCGACACATTGTCGATCAAGGTGTTCTGATGTTCGCACCATACGTATGACTATCTGACCAGCATGTGACGGCGGGTCGGAGAAACGGAGGAACGGTGCGGCCTGCTCGTGGCGTGGCTGTCCTGCTGGCAACGGGGGTCGTCGTGGCCCTCGGCCTGGGCACGGGAGGCCCCGACTCGAAGGGCAGACCGGCCACCGCCGGCGCCGCTCCGGAGAGCACACCCGACCCGAGCGGCACACCCTCCGACAGCCCCAGCAGTCCCGCCGCCACCCCGACCCCCAGCGCCACGCCGACCTGGGACGGCCAGGTCAAGGTGCTCGGCGACGGCTCCACCTCCGACACCGGCCCGCAGCCCAGACAACCCCGGCCCGAGAAGCTGAAGCCCGGCGAGAAGCCGCCGCAGTTCGTGGTGTTCTCCTGGGACGGCGCGCTGGAGGGCGACGACGAACAGTTCTCGCGCTTCCGCAAGCTGGGCACGGAGAACAACGCCCAGATGACGTTCTTCCTCAGCGGCATCTACACCCTGCCCAAGTCCAAACGCACGCTCTACCACCCGCCGCAGCACGACGCCGGCGCCTCCGCCATCGACTTCGCCACCGACGCCCACATCAAGGACACCCTGGAGCAACTGCGCCTGGCCTGGCAGGACGGGAACGAGATCGGCACCCACTTCAACGGGCACTTCTGCGACTCCAAGGGCGGCGACGACTGGAGCACCGAGGAGTGGAAGAGCGAGCTCGACCAGGCGATCTCCTTCGTCACCAACTGGAAGACCAACACCGGCTTCAAGAACCTCCCGCCGCTGCCCTTCGACTACACCAAGGAGGCGGTCGGCGGCCGCGCCCCCTGCCTGCAGGGCCAGAAGAACCTGCTCGCGGCCGAGAAGGCGGCCGGCTTCCGGTACGACGCCAGCTCACCGGGCGAGTTCCAGGTCTGGCCCGGCAAGAAGGGCGGCATCTGGAACTTCCCGCTCCAACTGCTGCCCTACCCGGGCAAATCGACCCAGGTCCTCTCGATGGACTACAACTTCCTCGCCAACCAGTCCGAGGACACCACCAAGGGCGATCCGAAGAAGTACGACGCGTGGGAGAAGGAGACCCGGAACGGCTACCTCAACGGCTTCGAACGGGTCTACAACGGCAGCCGGGCCCCGCTCTTCATCGGGAACCACTTCGAGAGCTGGAACGGCGGCATCTACATGCAGGCCATCGAGGACGTGATGAAGAGCGTCTGCACCCGGGAGGGCGTCCGCTGCGTGTCCTTCCGCCAGGTCGCCGACTGGCTGGACGCCCAGGACCCCAAGGTGCTCGACCAGTTGCGCGCGCTGGACCCGGGGCAGCCGGCCGACTGGTCCCGCCTGGTCAAGTGACCAGGCCCTACCGGCGCCCCAGGCCCTACCGGCCGCTCGCGCCTCCCGGGCCACCGGCCGCCTTCATGTACGAGGTCCAGATCTGGGTGGGCAGCGCGGAGTCCGGGGTGTCCGGGGCGGCGCCGCCCAACCCCTCCAGTGAGAGCAGCTTCATGTCCTTCAGGTCCGCCCGGAAGACCGTGACGGCCGTGGACATCCGCGCGTCGTAGCCGACGAACCACCCCGCCGTGCGGTCCGGAGTCGTTCCCGGCTTCCCGGCCAGGTCCGGCCCGGCCTCCGCCACCGACTTGGCGCTCCCGGTGCGGACCGCGCTCTTGAGCGCCGCGTCCACCTCCCCCGCGACCTGCGGGGTCAGCGCCTGTACGGCGGTCGGCAGGCGCAGCCCGAGCGGCTCGCCGTTCCGGGTGATCCGCAGGACGGAGTACGGGTCCGTGTGGCTGCCTCCGGCGGCGAAGGCGGCGTAGGCGTCGGCGGTCCTGATCGCGCTCGGTGTGGAGTTCCCGACGCCGAAGGCCGGCACCAACTCCCCCATGCTGCCCGGGAGCAGGCCCAGGTCGGCGGCGGTCTTCTGCACCCGGTCCAGGCCGACGTCCATGGCGAGCTGCATCATCGGCCCGTTGACGGACTGCTCCACCGCGCTCCTCAGGGTGACCGTCCCCCAGCTCCGCTTGCCGTCGTTGGCGGTCTTCGCTATCCGCCCGTTACGCCCCCAGTACGGCCCCTCCGGGGTCATCACGTTCACGCCGTCGTCGCCGTCGTAGGTGGTGGCGGGCGTCACCGGGGTGCGGCTGCCGCCCCGCTTGCGCTGCACGCCCTCGCTCAGGCCCGCGGCGTAGACCAGCGGGGTGAAGGCCGAACCGACCGGCACCGTGGAGGTGTTGGCGTTGTCGAAGCCCTGTTTCAGGTAGTCGGTTCCGCCGTAGAGCGCGACGATCCTCCCGTCCGGGGCCACCGAGGCGGCACCGACCTTCAGTAACCGGTCGGCCTCGCGGCTGTCGGGGTCGATCCCCTTGGTGGCGTCCCGCACCGCGGCGGCCAGCGCGTTGACCTTGGGCTTGTCGAAGGTGGTGAAGATCTGGTGGCCGCCGAGGTCGAACTGGGCCTGCGTGATGTCGCTGTGGCCCTCCACGTAGGTCCTGGCCATGTCCACCAGGTACCCGACCTGGCCGCTCAGCCCCGCCGCCTTCGGCTGGGTCCTGGGCTCGGGGAACACCGTGTACCGGGCGCGCTCGGCGGCGGAGAGCCTGCCGACCTTCACCATCCGGTCCAGGATCCAGGACCACCGCTCCTCGGCCCGCCGGTGGTTGTTCGCGCTGATCCCCGGATCGAACTGCCCGGCCCCCTTCAACAGGGCGGCGAGGAAGGCCCCTTCGCTCGGGTTGAGCTGCGAGACGTCCTTGCCGTAGTACGCGGCCGCGGCCCGTTCGATGCCGTAGCTGCCGCGCCCGAACCAACTGGTGTTCAGATAGCCGGCCAGGATGTCCGGTTTGCCCATCCGCCGGTCCAGCTTGATCGCGATGACGATCTCGCTGAGCTTGCGCGAGAAGTCCTGACGCTGGTTCAGGTAGTTGTTCTTGACGTACTGCTGGGTGATGGTCGAGCCGCCCTGGGTCTCACCGCCCGAGACCATCTGGTAGACCGCGCGGCCGATGCCCGTGAAGGAGATCCCCGGGTCCGAGTAGAAGGTCTCGTTCTCGGCGGCCAGTACGGCCCACTGCACCGACTCCGGCACCTGGTCGAGCGGCACCTCCTGCCGGTTGGTCTCGCCGATCCGTGCCATCTCGGTGCCGTCCGCCCAGAAGTAGACGTTGTTCTGCTGGGTGGCGAAGGCGTTCAGGTCCTCCGGGACGTGGGTGGTGACGTAGAACCAGGTCAGCCACCCCGTCAGCACTGCGGCCCCGGCCCCCGCCGCCAGGAGCAGCTGCCGCCAGGACGGGAGCCAGCGGCGGACTCCGCGCCGCCCTCTGCGCGGGTAGTCGATCCACCGCCGCCCTCCGGGCTCCTCCCCTCCGGCCTCCCCTCCGGGCTTCTCCTTCTCCGCCCCGCCACCTTGGTCAGCACGCACAGTCCGGTCTCCGATTCGCTCGTGGGCACAGACCCCCGAACTCAGACGCGATGGGGGCCGGACCACGGCACAACGGAATTGATGTGATCACGGTCATACCGAGCGGACCGACGGGACGGCACGGACCCACCCGGCCTGGGGCGGAACAACGCCGGCCGAGGAGGTGGACCACGGGGAAACGACGACGCCGGGGTGCCTTGTGGCACCCCGGCGGGTGGTCGAGGGCGAGGAAAGCGAACGGGCTATGTCAGGTGGTGTGAGAAGGAAGCCCGTTCATGGCCTCGCCGGGGCCAACGCTAGCAGTCAGGCGGGGATCAGGTCACGCAGGTTTTCCGGGGTGATGACGACGGAGTCCGGGTGCAGGCCCTCCGGGCGTTCCAGACCGATGTACGTGACCGGGCCGGCCGGGAGCGACGTGCCGTCCCACAGCGTGGTGGCGGTGGCGCGCTCGCCCATCAGCTCGGTCAGATGGCGGACCGTCAGGTGGTCACGCCCGACGATGCCCCGCAGCAGCGTGGCGACCGACATCCGGTTCCCCTCGACCCGGTTGGCGTTCGGGTTGCCCTTCAGGTACAGGTGCAGCCACTTGGCGTGCCAGCGGCCGTCGTCCCCACGCAGGAAGGCCAGCGGCAGGGCGACCCTGCCCGGGCCGCGCAGGTCCGACTTCATCCGGACGGTGCGCGGTTCGAAGGGGCGGCCCTGCTGTTCGGCGTCGCGCAGCATGAAGCCGAAGAAGGACTCCTCGACCTCCTCGAAGCCCTCACCGGAGAAGATGTTGACCTGCGGGACGATGGCGCTGCCGCGTACGGCGCCCAGGCGCAGGTTGATGAACTCGGAGCCGCCGTCGGGGGCGTCGGTGACGTCTCCGGAGCGCTCGCCCTCGACCTGGCTGAGCGAGGTGTAGGAGAGCCAGCCGAGCGTCTCGTAGGAGTCGTCGAGCATCAGGGCGGACAGGTCGAAGTCGGTGCTGTGACCGGTCTGCTTCCAGTAGACGAAGAAGCGCAGCAGTTCGCCGTCGACCGGGGTGAGGGAACCGCGGGGCAGTACGCCGAGTCCGGCGGTGGTGGCCTTGCCGCTGAGCGGGAGTGCGACGTCGAGTACGTCGGGGTCGATCAGCAGGTGCCCGGGGTCGGGGAGGCGGCGGCTCGTCTCGGCGTCCAGGGCGGCGAGCAGGCGGTCGCGTTCGGGTGCCGGCAGGGGCGGTCGGGTGTCGGTGGTGACCCAGGCGCGGCCGAGGCGGTTGACGAAGAGGCGGCGCCCGTCCGCTTCCCCGGTGCGGTTGTGGAGGTGTTCGCGGACCGACAGCAGGACCCGGCCGGAGACCAGCGGGGCGGCCTGCTCGACGGCGGCCACGACGGTGTCGCGTTCCTCCGGGGTGCGGCCCGCGCGCAGCAGACGGTCCAGGGAGCGGAACAGCATGCCCGGGGCGGCGGCCAGCAGCCGTACCGCGCCGGTGACGTCGCCGGCGCCGAGGAGTTCCTCGACGCGGCCGGTGAGGGAGCGGGCCGTCACCTCGCCCCGGGCCACGGCGAACACCTCGGCGGCGCGCGGCCAGCGCGGGTACTCGTGCGGGTGGAGGCGCTCACCGAGGCGCTTGAACGCCTCGCGGTGCCTGCTGACGTCGGCGAGCTTGGCGGGGTTGGCGCCCACCACGGCGTCGAGGCCGGCCAGCAGGGCACGGCGGGCCGGTCGGGACAGCGCCCGGAACCGGGTCGGTTCCGCCAGGGTCACGTCGCCGTCGGACAGTGCGCAGGCCAGCCGGAGCACGTCGGTGACGGTGTCCAGGAGGAGGTCGGCGCCGGCCTGGAGGCGGGCGAGGTTGACGACGGCGCGGTTCTCCCGGACCGGGATCGCCTCTGGCTGCGGACCGGCGACGCAGTGCCCGGCGAGCACGCCGAGGTCGCGCAGGCCCTCCTCGCCCAGCGGCGTGGTGCTGCCGGCCAGGGCCAGGTAGAGGGCCGTCACCTCCTCCTCCAGGGCGCCGCCCAGGTGCAGGACCGTCATGCGGTCGCCCGCAGCTGCGATCAGCTCGTCGTGGGCGGCGAGCAGTTCTGCGTAGCTGTGCTGGTAGCGGCCGTAGGACGGGAGGGTCAGCAGGTCGACCACGCCGGTGCGCAGTTGGGCGAGCACACTGCCTCGCGACGCGTCGTCGGCGAGCGCCCCGGCGATGCAGTGCGTCCAGAACTCGAAGGTGTCCGGCACGTTGAGCGGGAAGTCGATGAAGTAGGCGTTGTGCCCGACGTGGTCGCCCACCGACTCGCGGACGGTGCCCAGGGTGCGGGCGGCGGTGTCGACGACCGTCGCCTCGGGCAGCCCCGACAGGTACTCCAGCAGGTCCGCCGAGAGCTTGAAGCCCACGGACATCAGCGCGGCGTCGAACTGCCGCGCCACGACAGCGCCTTGCCCCGCCGGAGCGCCCGGCCGGGAGGGGGCGGGGAGGCGATGGGTGTGCCGGACGACGATGGGTTCGAGACGGTGGACCATGCGGTCATGCTCGCAGAACGGTGCGGGGCGACGCATGCGGGTTTCCGGGCCCGCCGCCGGTGGGTCCAGGGAAGTTGGCTAGACAGGAATTGGCTGAAAACTCATGCGGCGTTCGCTGGGGGACCTCGTACGGCCTGGCTGCGGCACCTATGTTCGAACCTTCTTGGCACCCCCTGTACCCCGAGAAGGAAGGACACCACGTGGCCTCCATCGACCGGCGCCGATTCCTCCAGCTGAGCGGCGCGTCCGCAGCCGCCGCAGGCCTCGGCGCGTTCCCGCCCGCGGTCAGCAAGGCCCTGGCACTGCCCGCGATCGGCCGGACCCGCTCGATCGAGGACGTCGAACACGTCGTCGTCCTGATGCAGGAGAACCGTTCCTTCGACCACTACTTCGGCACCCTGCGCGGCGTGCGCGGGTTCGACGACCCGCGCCCCACGCTGCTGCCCGACGGCCGGCCGAACTGGCACCAGCCCGCCGCCGCCGTGAAGACCGGCCGCTACCACGACCGCGGTCTGCCCGCCTCCGAGCAGGAGGTGCTGCCCTGGTACATCGACCCCAGGAACACCACCGAGTACCAGGCCGGCACCGACCACGGCTGGAGCAGCGGCCACCTCGCCTGGAACGAGGGGCGCCACGACCAGTGGGTGAACCAGAAGCAGGACGTCATGACGATGGGCCACCTCAAGCGCCAGGACCTGGCGTACCACTTCGCCCTGGCCGACGCCTTCACCCTCTGCGACTCGTACTTCTGCTCCGTCCACGCCGACACCGCGCCCAACCGCATCTACCTGTGGACCGGCACCAGCGACCCGCGCAACGTGTACGGCCGCAAGCCCAACGGCCCCGGCCTGGAGGAGCGCAACAACACCAACGGCTACACCTGGACCACCTACCCCGAGCGCCTGGAGAAGGCCGGCGTCAGCTGGAAGCTGTACCAGGGCGGCTCCGGCGAGCCGGGCACCCCCACGGACAACTACACCGACAACTCGCTGATGTTCTTCGAGCGGTACCAGGTCGCCGAGGGCGCGTCGGGCCCCCTGGTGGACAAGGGCGCCACCGACCACACGCTGAAGGAGTTCCGCGCCGACGTCCAGCAGGGCCGGCTGCCGCAGGTCTCCTGGATCGTCCCGCCGTACAAGTACAGCGAGCACCCGTCCGCGACGCCCACCGACGGCGCGTACTACATCAACCTCGTGCTGGACGCGCTCACCTCCAACCCCGAGGTCTGGGGCAGGACGGTCTTCCTCATCAACTACGACGAGAACGACGGCCTGTTCGACCACGTCGTCCCGCCGATGCCGCCGGTCGTCAGCGGCCCGGGCGGCCAGGGCATCGTCTCCGCCGACCTGAGGGCGAGCCTGCGCGACGAACTGCTCGACCTCGGCAAGCACCCGGGCGAGATGGGCCCGCTGGTCCCCGGCGCCGACCCGGGCGGCCTCCAGCCGATCGGCCTCGGCCCGCGCGTGCCGATGCTGGTCATCTCCCCGTGGTCGCGCGGCGGCTGGGTCTGTTCGGAGACCTTCGACCACACCTCCGTCCTGCGGTTCCTGGAGGCCCGGTTCGGCATCGAGGAGCCCAACATCAGCGCCTGGCGCCGGTCGGTCTGCGGCGACCTCACCTCGGCGCTCGACTTCTCCGGCGCCGACCCGCGGCCGGTCTCGATCCCGGTGCCCGCGCCGATCGCCTCGCAGGGCAAGCCGTACCAGGTGCCGCTGCCCCAGCGGATGCCCACCCAGGAGCCCGGCGTCCGGCCGGCCCGCGCCCTCCCGTACGACCTGGTGGTCAACGAGGAGGAGACGGACACCCCCGGGCGGTTCCAGCTGGATCTGGAGAACCGGGGCGAAGCGGGCGCCTGGCTCTACATCTACGACCGGACCGCGCCGAAGGCCGCCCCCCGCCGCTACACCATCTCCGGCGGCGACACCCTCGGCGACTTCTGGCCGCACTCCGCCTCCGGCGACTACCACCTCGCCGCCCACGGCCCGAACGGGTCGGTGTACGAGTTCGAGGGCAGCGCCCGGACCGAGCTGGTCGCGCTGTTCGACCCGCAGAAGTCCAAGGTGCGCGTCAAGATCACCAACAACGGGCCGGTCGCCCGGACGGTGACCGTCACCAACGCCTACGCCAAGGGCTCGCAGCAGAGCCGCAGCATCCGGCGCGGCGCCTCGGCCCAGTTCACCTTCGACATACGCCCCGACAGCCGCTGGTACGACATCACCGTCGCCGCCACCGACGGCCCGACCTTCCGCCGCCGCTGGGCCGGCCACCTGGAGAACGGCCGCCCCGGCACCAGCGACCCCGGCACCAGCTGACCGACGGCGCGGCCCTGACCGTCGGCACAGCGCCCGACCGACGACGCAGCGCCTGAACCGGCTCGCCGCACCGGCGTTTCGTCCTACGC